>NZ_JBSFMM010000006.1:0-131650 GCF_053599555.1 Streptomyces sp. NPDC000941 | reverse complement strand
CGCACCGCGACGTACTGCTGCCGCACCGCCTGCCCCACCGCCAGCTCATCGCCCGCCTCGAAGACCTGGCTCGCGGCCGCCGGCCACAGCGGCGGCTGGTGCGGCGAGAGGGTGCCGTGCGCGGCGCCCAGGGCCCAGGCGGCCTGCCGGGCGGCGCCCAGCGCGGCGTAGTCCGCGGACTGGGGGACCACGACCTGGGCGCCCAGCAGCGCGGGGGCGATGGCGCGCACCGCGGGCAGGTCCGCCGCGGGCCCCAGCAGGAACACCCGCCGCACCGCGACCCCGCGCCCGCGCAGCACGTCCAGCGCGTCCGCGAGCCCGCACAGCATGCCCTCGAAGGCGGCGCGGGCCAGGTGCTCGGGCTTCATGCTCTCGCGCCGCAGCCCCGTCAGCGTCCCGGCGGTGTGCGGCAGATGCGGGGTGCGCTCGCCCTCGAGGTAGGGCAGCAGGACCAGCCCGTACGACCCGGGCGTGGACTTGAGGGCGAGCGCGGAGAGCCCTTCCAGGTCGACGCTCAGCAGCTCCGCGGTGCCGCGCAGCGCCCGTACGGCGTTGAGCGTATGGACGACGGGCAGATGCATGCCGGTGGCGTCCGCGTACGAGGTGATGGTGCCGGAGGGGTCGACCAGCGCCTCGTGGTGGACGGAGAAGACGGAACCCGAGGCGCCCAGCGAGATCACCGCGTCGCCGACGCCGACGCCGAGGCCGAAGGCCGCCGCCATGGTCTCGCCGGTCCCGGCGGAGATCAGCAGCCCCTCGGGGGTGTGGCCCGCGGCCTCGGCGGGGCCGATGACCTCGGGCAGCCGCACTTGGTGGCCGAGGGCCAGCTCGATGAGGTCGGGGCGCCAGGAGCCGGTCGCGGCGGACCAGTAGCCGGTGCCGGAGGCTGTGCCGCGGTCGGTGGTGCGCCGCGCGGGCCGCCCCAGCAGCTGCCACACCAGCCAGTCGTGCGGCTGCATCAGCTCGGTCACCTGCCGCGCCGCGTCCGGCTCGGTGCGGGCCAGCCACCGCAGTTTGGCGACGGCCTGCGTCGCGCTCGGCACGGCGCCGACCGCCTGTGCCCATGCGGCGCGGCCGCCGAGCGAGTCGATGAGGTCGGCGGCCGCGGACTGGGCGCGCTTGTCGTTGCCCACCAGGGCGGGCCGTACGAGCGCCCCACCCGCGTCCAGCGTGAGCAGCCCGTTCCCCTGCGCCGAAACGCCGATGGCCTGGACCCCCTCCAGCAGCTTGCCCCCGGCGGCCTCGCCGAGCGACAGCAGCCAGGACTGGGGGTCCACGTCGTACGGCGAGGCGGGGGCGGCCCCTGGGGGAGTCGCGGCGTCGGCCGCGGGGTGCGGGGCGTAACCCTGCCTGATCACGGCTCCCGTATCCGTATCGCAGACGACGATCCGTGTGCTCTCGGACGAACTGTCCAACCCGGCGACTATCCCCATGGACCCAGATCATGCCACCGCGGAGGGCTAGGTGTTGCTCGTCCCCCAGTCGTCCTCCGCGCCGGCGGACTTCTCCCGCTGCCCGATCCGCTCGCGCAGCGGCTTGGTCTTCTCAAAGGCCCTGGCCGCCGCCTGCCGCCCGCCCAGGGCGGCTGTCTCGGCGGTGTTCCGGACCGCCGGATTCCGTACGAACTGCTGCGCACATGTACGCAGCTGCTCGTACCGCTCGCGGCCGGCCCTCGTGCCGAGTACGTATCCGACAGCCAGCCCCGTGATGAACGTCAGCCGGTACCGCATCGACCTGCCCTTCTGGTTGTCCCTCGCATCGGACCCTTGGGTCGTGCAGCGCCTACCCGTCCCGGCCGCAGATCACCCACGGCCGCCGTGGACACCCACGAGGTTACCGATTGGCGGAGCACCCCCCTGCTTGCGCTAATGTATGTGTCGCAGCGAGCGCACGCCGTCCGGGAGCCCTGGATGGGGGTGCGGTCGGTGCACACGGAGCAATCCCCTGTAGCTCAATTGGCAGAGCAGCCGGCTGTTAACCGGCAGGTTACTGGTTCGAGTCCAGTCGGGGGAGCTCGGTCCCCTGTAGCTCAATTGGCAGAGCATTCGGCTGTTAACCGGAGGGTTACTGGTTCGAGTCCAGTCGGGGGAGCAGAGGGAGAGGACCCCACGGGGTCCTTTTTCATTTCCCGCCCCGTTTTGATCCCCCTGCCCGGCCGCTCCGGCCCCCGGCCCGTCATGGGCCCCGGTACGCGGACATGGGGGTACCCATCCCCGGCCCCCCGAAGCAACAGATCGTATGAGCGGCTATGCTGCGGCAGACGGCGCACGCGGATGCGCGCGACGCGCCGTTACGGGGCGGTAGCTCAGCCGGTTAGAGCAGCGGACTCATAATCCGTCGGCCGTGGGTTCGAGTCCCACCCGCCCCACCAAGACAGGTCGCTGACCTGCGGAAACGTCGCAGCGGGCGTGCGGATTCAGAACTTTGGGCCAACGGACTGAATCCGCTGCGCGTGAGTTCGACGCCGTTGCCATCAGGAGTTGGTTGGTGCCGCTCTGACCTGGGCGGACGTCTCAGTTCGCTGCCGGGGCAAGCAGCCGCAGGTGGGCTGTGCGAGCGGGTGGGCGCCGAGGTTGGGACGCTGATGGGACGCAGGTAATCGGAAGTGGCTGCCTGGAGACCTGCGCCGACGCTGCTCTGGTTGTGGGCGGCGGGGTCGGGGCGGTGTGTGACGGTCGGCCACGCTATGCAACGCCTGGATCGATGGTCTGCTGCGGGACCCGGGCTGAGCGCCGGGGAAACGGCCCGTACTGGAAACGGCCCAGTTTGCTGGCCGGGGTGAGTCGACCCTCGAAGAAGGCGATCGACAGCGTCCGGAGGGGCTCGGCCATCGACCTGTCCTCCTGACAGCGCACCGGGTGTTGGGACGGTTTCGTGCCGCGGACGCAGGCGCGCACGTCGTGGCAGGCCCACAGCTGGTGGAAGGTGTCGCTGCGGGTGGACAGCTCGCCGACGAGGTCGGTGAGGGTTCGGCCGTAGGGGGTGGTGCTGGCGGCGCGCAGATGGGCGGTAAGATCGTCGGCGACTTCGTCCCAGTCGCGCCAGAACTGGTCGGCCTGGGAGTCGAGGAATGTGAACCGGCCGAGGTTGTGAGCTATGCGCGCGTCGGTGTAGAGCACGCTGTAGAGGGCCCGGGCGAGGGGTTGGCGGCGATCACGTCGAGGGTGGGAATGCGCACCAGCGCGGGGACCCCGACAAGGGCGTCGAGCACCGTCTGCAGTTCCGGGCGATCGTCGCGGGCGGGGTGCGATGGGAGCGGCGCACGGGGACGGCCTGGCTGGCACGCGCCAGGTCGATCAGGTGGGCCTGCTCGGTAGCATCGAGTTGCAGCGCACGGGCGATGACGTGCAGCACGCTGTCGGAGGCGTTGGTGAGCGCGCCGCGTTCTAGTCGGATGTAGTAGTCGATGCTGAGCCCGGCCAGGGCGGCGACCTCCTCGCGGCGCAGCCCGGGTACCCGCCGCTTGAGCCCTGCCACGGGCAGCCCGACTGGGTGCGATGGTCACCTCGGAGGGCGACCGCCACAGCCGGAACCTGTTTCTCGGCGACCTCGCCCGGCAGTTGCGATCCACGGTCGCCCCGGAGGGCGACCGCCACGTGCCCACCGGGACCGTCCTGACGTGGGGCGTGGAGTTGCGATCCACGGTCACCCCGGAGGGCGACCGCCACGTGAGCTGATGGAGTCGGCACTCCTCCAGAATGTGGTTGCGATCCACGGTCGCCCTGGAGGGCGACCGCCACTCCTGCGTCTGCTTGTCGATGACGCGCGAGCCGGTGATGTTGCGATCCATGGTCCTCCCGGAAGGCGACCGCCACGTTCGCACAGGCGGGTGCCGCTGGGGGTGTCGACCTGGCTGCGATCCACGGCCGCCCCGGAGAGCGACCGCCACCACGTACCGGGATGCGGTCGAGGCCGTCATCCAGGCATTGCGATCCACGGTCGCTCCGGAGGGCGACCGCCACCCCTGGTGCAGGAGACTCTCCGCTTGGTAGGCGAGGTTGCGATCCACGGTCACCCTGAAGGGCGACCGCACTGCGGGTCGTCGATGAACGTGAAACCGCCGTACTTGATGTTGCGATCCACGGTCGCCCCGGAGGGCGACCGCCATCACGGCGCAGTCGGCACACGTCCACCCGTCCCACTCGTTGCGATCCACGGTCACCTCGGAGGGCGACCGCCACCCGCGCCTCGCGGGCCTCCCCGGCGACCGAGCGGTTGTTGCGATCCACGGTCACCCCCGGGGGCGACCGCCACGAGTCGGCGTATGGCTTGCCGCCGATGCCAGCGCCGTTGCGGTCCTCGGACGGCCCAGAGAGCGACCGCCACACACTGTCTGCTCCTCATCGCCGCACGGGTGAGGTGGTTGCGATCTCCTGCCGCAGCGGAGGGCGATCGCCCCAGCGGGACGGTCAGGAGGCGACTTTCACCAAAGGTGCGACCCTCGAATCTCTCTGCAAAGGGACTATCCACGGCGTGTCAGCCATGGTGGGTGTAAGGGGTACATCGATGCGCGTGGATAGCCGTTCTGGGGTCACCCGATGAGGGGTGTGAAGGTGATCCCCAAAGGTAGGTCGGCCAAGTCGGTGTTGGTCTTGTAGTGGTTGAAGGTCCGGGGTGGTTCATCGGAGAGGGGTTCGATGGTGATGCGGTCGAAGAGGGTGGCGGCGGGGGCTTTGCCGAAGGCGTCGTCGTGGGTGAAGACGTACAGGCCGCGGGTGGCCATTTCGCCTCGGGTGGCGCTGCGGTCGTGGTCGAACATGTGCTGCAGGACGGTCCACAGGGCCTGCAGATCGTCGCTCGTGACGCCGGTTTGCTTACCTCGGGAGGCGCTGTAGAAGGCGTGAGCGCGGTAGAGGCCGTAGTGGACGGTCCATTTGGAGCCCATCTCGGTTTGTTCGCCCTTGTCGATGTCGGCTTGTTTGGTCTGGGTGACGCGGGTGATGGTGTGGTCGACAGGGTGGACGGGGGAGACGCTGCGGCCGAAGGTGAACTGCAGGGGGCCGCGGACGTGTCCGGCGCGGGCGTCACCGGTGGACAGCACGCCGCCGAAGAGCCGGATGTCGACGAAGTTGTCGCACATCCACTTCTGGACCTTCTGACGTTCGTCCGGCGTGGGCCTCTGGGTGGGTTTGACGGCGCTGCCGGTGAAGCCGCGTTCAATATTGGAGTTCAGGGCGATGTCGGCCTCGACGAAGATCTTGTAGCGGGGGTCGTCGGGGCGCAGCAGGGGGATGGTGTCGCGGATCTTGCGTTTGAGGGCGACGTCGGTGACGAGGCCGTGGTAGGTCTCGGTGTCGATGCGGGGGTGGTTTCCGGCGTCGGGGTCGCCGTTGGGGTTGCCGTCGTGGACGTCGAAGAGCAGGACGATGTCGTGGCGGCGGGTGGGGTCGAGCAGGTGTGCGGGGATGTCGGTCATGGTCACTCCTTGGTGGTGGTGTCGTCGGTGGTCTCGGTGTCGGGGAGAAGTTCCTTGGTGGGCAGGCCCCGCTCGCGGGCGCGGGCAATGTCGTGGTTGCGCTGGTCCGCGTAGCCGTTGAGCCACAGTCCCTGGTCGTGCAGGGCCAGGTGGGTGGGGAACGGGCGCAGACGTCCGGTGAGCTCATCGAGACTGCGGGCGAAGAAGACGGCTGACTTCTCGCGGTTGTGGGTCCGGAGCTTCTTCAGGTGCGCCTTGGAGTTGCGCAGTGCGGGCACCAGGACGGTGGCCGGGCTGGTGACGGCGCGGCTGAAGTAGCGGTCGGTGATGGTGGTGTTGAGGGCGGAGCCTCCTGCGCGGGTGGCCGCGAACTGAAGGGCTTCGAGGACGGCGAACATGCGGCCGGCTACATAGGCGGGGGTGAGGTCTTCCGGATCGAGGGCCATGGACAGCTCCTGGGCGTGATTGGGGTGGGACCGGGTCAGGCACAGCCGGATCAGGGCCTGCCGGGGGAGGTCGAAGCGACCGTCGGTGCGGATGCGGAGCAGCAGGTGGGCGAGCATCGAGGACGACAGCGGGGTGCCCTTGAGGGCTGCTTGTAGGAGTTCGCGTTGTGCCCAGACGGGGCGGCGGGCGCTGGATGAGCCCATCGGGGTGTAGGAGCCTGAGTGGGCCTTGCGGCCGGATTGCCAGCGGCCGAGGGCGAGAAGCAGTCGGTAGATGGAGAAGAAGCGGCGCTGGCCTGTCCAGGGGTCGATGACCTGCATGTGGGCGAACCAGGTGGCGATGTGTGCTTCTGCCTCGGGTAGTGGGATGTCGATCCAGTCGCGGACTACGACGCGGCCTGCGTTGGTGGACATGGTGGCGGCGCAGAACATGTCGGTGCGGGCGGTGCCGGTGACGATGGCAGTGCCCTTGCGTGGTGCGTCGATCATGGCGGCGATCTTGGCGGGGTCAGGTTTGAACAGCAGGCGTACGGGACCTTGGGGCTGCTCTGCGCGGCTGGCCGTGCCGGGGGTAGGTGCGATCCACCAGACCAATGCCGTATCGCCGATGGTGCGTCGCTGGCCGCGGTTTTTGAGCAGGTGCTCCAGGGCGGCGGTTGCTGATTCCGCGCAGTCTTCGCAGATCGGGATGTGGGCTAGTTCGGTCTGCAGGTTGAAGGCGTGGGCTGTCTGGTTGACGCTGACCAGTGCCGGGCCCTGGGTTTGCTTGCGTTCGGATTTGCTGTCCGGGTCGTACCCGACGGCCGGGATGAGGTTGGGGCGTAGGGGGCGGGGCATCCGTTTGAGCAGCGGCCCGTCGTGGTCGCCTACTAGACAGTGCCCGTGGAGGCCGGAGGACTTCCGGCTCTGCACAATCGAGGGCCAGTACGTCCGCACGGTGGGACTGGTATGGGCCATCTGCCCTTCCACGCGGAAGGCCACGAGATCGGTCGGGGCGTACTTCGGTGGCTGAGTGACGCGTGCGATGTCGCCGGAGGCCAGGAAGGCATGGAGGGCCTGGGCAACCTGATCATCTGGGCAATCGGTGGCCCAGCGGGCCGCCAGGTCGCAAAAGGCCTGATGGTAGCCGACGGCTCGCGCCTGAGCCTTGGCATCGTCGGTCTTCTTAGGGTCGGTCCATCCAAGGGCGTATTCGATCTTGTCGCAGGCCAGGAGAGGGACGACAGCTGAGGTGCGGCCGACGGAGGGTACAACCGTCGGCAGGCCCCGGCGGCCAGCGGGATCGGCGGGGTCGCGGATCGGTTGCAGGTCCGTGGTGGCTAGTCGGCCCTTGGCATCGAGGTCGACCATCCAGAGCACGCCGCTTTCCAGGTGGAAGGCCGGCGGGAGGCGATCGGCGTGCTCAGCGGCGTACTCGGCCAGACGCGTGAGGAACATCAGGCCCCCCGCTGACCGGCCGCGGGCGGGATGAGCCGGTCTCGGGCGGGATCGTGGATGCCCTCGCGGGGCACATCGAGGACCCCCGCCGCAAGCTGGGCGGTGAACCACCAGGAGCGGGGGCTCGCACCGCTGTAGTCGATATCCCACAGCATCACCCCCAGGTCCTCGGACCTTCGAATGGGAGTGCGACTGGCATCCGGGGGGCCGAAGGTAGCGCAGGAGAATTCACGGCACCCCAGGTAGGGGTGGGTGAAGCAGGCACCACGCTCCAAGCGCCTGCGAAACTGGTCGCGGTACTTGGCGACCGGGCTATCGGCGTGCGGCCTGAGCTCCATCGTGGCGTGGATGCGGTAGGCGACGTCGCGCAGCCCGAGCATGTTGCGCTGGTCCCGGTTCGAGGCTGCATCGAAGTGATAGGCCGAGCCGGTCTGGGTGACAGTGCGCAGGCTGGGTGCTTCGGTGACTTCGTTGCGGCGGATGCTGAACCAGCGGATGTCGTTGAGGACCTCAATTTTCAGGACGCGGTACTGGAATTCTGGCTTCCAGAACACCGCTTCCAGTGCGCCGCGTGCTGCGCTGGGGGTCATAACGGGGTAGCTGACTCGTTCCGCTTTGAGTTCGGGCCGGGTGAAGCACGCGTACTCGCCGCTGATGTCCATCACCAGCGGGGGATACGGGGTGCGCTTGCGTGTTGAGGGCTGGGTCATGGTGTGTCCTCGTGGGTGGGGATATGCAGGCCGAGCTGGTCGTCATAGAGGCCGGTCCACTCGTAGAGGTCGCCGAGGACCGGTCGCAGACAGCTGGAGACTTCGGGCTTGTCCAGCAGATTCGCGCGTAGTGAGACGGTGTAGGGCTGCAGGCGGCGCAGCAGCCTGAAGCCATCGGCTGGATGACCGCGAAGCCGCTCCAGCCAGGCAGAAATGGGTACTTCGTCACTGCCAGGGCGTTGGTAGTGCACGACCACGGGAACGCCGTCGTCCTCGATCATGCGGAAGCCCTCGGCCACAGCGGGAAAGTTCCACGCCTCCCGCGCAGTGATGAGATCGGCTCCCATGGCCGTGCGCGGCAGCATCCCGTAGTACTGGCGGAAGTAGCGGGCCAGTGAGCCGAGATCGTCGGGAGCCGGCCGACCGGGGCCGAACAGGCGACGCGTCTCGGCGACCGGCAAGCCGTAGGAGGGCGGCATGCCCTGCTCGTACGGGCTGAAGATCACCACCAGGCCACCCTCGGAACGGCGCCCTTCACGGTTCGCTCGCCCCGCCGCCTGGAGGATGTTCTCGGCGGGCGCCAACGCCCGGTAGACCACAGGGAAGTCCACATCCACGCCCGCCTCAATGAGCTGAGTGGAAACCAAAACCACTGCCTGACCCTTCCTCAGGAGGCGTTCCACTTCGGCGAGTGTGGCCCGCCGGTGCTCCTGGCACATGCGCGTCGACAGGTGCCGCACGACGACGCCCCGGGGCGCGTGGCGTTCGGCTGCGGTGAAGAACCGGCGGGCGTGATCGACAGTGTTGACGACCGCCAGCACCTGGGAATGGCCGACCGCCTCGCGGGCCACCTGCTCCAGAGTCGGCCGCGGCTCGGTCCACCAGCGGTAGCGCATCGGACGGATACGTCGCACCCGCGCCTGCAACTCGGCAGGATCCGGCAAGATCTCCACCGGAGCCACCTCGCGCAGCGGCGCCAGATCCCAGAACTCCGGCTGGGTCGCGGAAGCCAACAACACCGTGACACCAAAGTGGTCCACCAGCTGCCGCAGCATCGTCAAGATCGGGATCAGCAAATGCACCGGCAGCGCCTGGATCTCATCCAGCACAAGCACCGACCCGGCAAGACGGTGCAGCTTCCGCATCGCCGAAGGACGACGAGAGTGCAACGACTGCAGTAACTGCACCGTAGTGGTGACCACGAACGGCGCATCCCAGTTCTCAGCAGCCAGCCGCTGCCACCGCCCGCCCGGCCGGTCGAGATCCACACTGCTGTGATGCTCCAGCAGAACCGCGTCCCGCACCGTGGAACGCAGCAGCCGCCGGTAGACGTCCGCGTTCTGCTCGGTGATCGAGATGAACGGCACCGCCACCACAACCCGCCGTAATCCGTGCTGGGCCGCGTGGTGCAGCGCGAATCCCGCGCTCGCCATGGTCTTGCCCAGCCCCGTCGGCGCCGCCAGCTTGAAGAAGCCCGGCGGCAGCACGGCGGCCTTCACACACGCCTCGTATACTTCCGCGCGCAGCGGATCAACCGGCCCGGGAACGTCGCGTTGGGCCAGCATCGCCTGCCGCGAGCCCTCGAACCGGTCCAGCAACTCGGCCATACCGATCGCCGCTCCCACGTACTCGCGGCGCTTGCCCACATGGACCTGCGTATCGAGATGGTCCGCGTCCACCAGGGCGCTGAACAACATCCGGGTCAGCAACTCGCCCCCGAGAACGTCCCCAGCAATGGTTGGCCACCGCATGGGAGGCGGATTGTGTAACTCTGGCAACGCGGCCTTCAGCCGCTTCGCAGCCTGTTCCTCCGCCACAAGGTCCCGCTCAGGCGAAGCCAGGTACTGTTCCAGTTCCCCCGGGCTCACCAAGCCACCGTGGTGGCCGTGAACGGGCAGGGCGAACACGTCAAAGCCCAAGTCATTGATCAACAGCCGGGTGCCCGCGGCCTTGTGGTCGATCCCGACTGTTTCCTTCGTGCCCTCAACCACCAACAGCCGCCGCTGCCACTCCTCGGCGGCCTTGCCCGCGTCGTGCAGCAAACCCAGCCAGAATGCCAGGTCCCCACCCCCGAACGGCAGAGCGAACTCACGGGCCAGCGTGGCAACCGCCCGTAGGTGATCCACCAACAGATGCCGCCGCCCCGAACCATTCGCGCTATGCGCGAATAGACATGAAAGCTCCTCCACCACGCCCCTTCCTGAAGCTAACCCCAGCATCGGTCAACCCTTGACCAGGTCGGCTCCCACACGAGCGGGAAGCCACCAAGCGGCCAATAACCACGCAAGGGCGGAAGTTACCCCCTACCACTGACAAAGGAGCCTGACCTGCATCGATGCTTCACCACAGTCGTCGTTTCCAACGCCGTACCGATGCCCCGGAGTCTTGAGTGACGCCATCCAGCCGGCAGCCACTACGGACGGCTCCCTTACGGCGGATCGACGTGCACCCGGCCCCGTGGGTGAGCAACTCGCCCTGCACTCGTCCTTGAGGGGATGTCGGTGGCTGCACACGATAGAGGCAGCCATCGACACCGCCTCCTGACCTGCTGATTAGGCGAGGCGCAGGCGAATCCTCAGTCGCCCGCGAATGACGAAGAGGACGACGATCACCACGACTCCCGCGACGGTGAGTGGGGCCGGACTCGTTGCCGGATCGATGTACACGTAGCCCTCGCTCTCTTCATTGAGCTTGTCCGCTAGCGAGCTCGATGTTGCCGGATGAGGGATGGGCAATCGCAGCGGTTTCCGAACAGAAGGAGCAGATCTACGTATATTGCCGTACCGGGCAAGCGGCGACAAAGGGCCCAAGAACTCACGCCCCTGGACCCCGCATCGATCTGTTCAGGCATGGCACGACAAGATCAATGTTTCGATCCTCGACCTTTACGCCGGAGGCCATCCATTGTGTGAGGTCGCCATGCGGTCCCGTTGGAGGACTACAAGTGTCATAGTGGCACGCCAAGGGTTGGGACTGGCATCGGTACTTATGCAGCTCGTAGAGTCGCCTTCCGAGGTGATGAGGATCGCAACATCACTCGCGACATCGGGTTCGGTGGCCGGGGCTTGTGGTGGCGGTCGCCTTTCGGGACGACCGAGGATCGCAACCTCCAGTACATCGCGAGGGTCGGACGCACCCTGATGGTGGCGGTCGCCCTTCGGGGCGACCGAGGATCGCAACTGGCAGGGCGTCGGCACCGCCGGGATAGCCGCAGTTGGTGGCGGTTGCCCTTCGGGGCGACCGAGGATCGCAACAAAGACTTCGGCGCGGACGCGGCCGCCACCGCGCTGGTGGCGGTCGCCCTTCGGGACGACCGAGGATCGCAACGACGGGCTCCCCCTTGCGCCAGTCAGGCAGCCGGGGGTGGCGGTCGCCTTTCGGGACGGCCGAGGATCGCAACATCAACGACATCAACGCAGCGAACAAGGAAAGCGGCGCGGCGGTCGCCCTGCGGGGCAACCGAGGATCGCAACCTTGTAGTGGTTACGCGCCAGCAAAGGGGAGACTGGTGGTGGTCGTCTTGCGGGACGGCCGAGGATCGCAACCGTGTGGGGTCCCGGTCCGCGTGGCCGGACGGTGTCAAGTGGCGGTCGCCCTTCGGTCGACCGAGGATCGCAACCGTGCGTCGATCCGGTCCTCCCTGGTCCGGGAGCGGTGGCGGTCGCTCTCTTGGGCGACCGAGGATCGCAACCCCGTGACCCCGAAGGTCCTGGCGGAGGGTCCGATGTGACGGTCGCTCTCTGGGGTGACCGAGGATCGCAACAGCCTCACCGCTTGGTACGACGTATACCGCTGTACCGTGGCGGTGGCTCTTTGGAGAGGCCGGGGATCGACACGGTGTCCAGGAGCAGAGTGCCGGCAAGGGTAGGGAGGGCAAGATCAGGGACCACAAAGTGTGGCGGTCGTCCTTTGGAGCGGCCGAGGATCGCAACGAACTGTCAGCCGACCTGCACGAGGTCGGACTGCGGTGTGGCGGTCGCTCTCTGGGGCGGCCGAGGATCGCAACATCGAGACCACCCAGGTCTTCCAGGGCAACACGACAGGTGGCGGTCCCTCTCTGGGGCGACCGAGGATCGCAACAAGAAGAGTAGGACGATTCGGTCGGGCCTGTAGTCGTGGCGGTCGCTCTCTGGGGCGACCGAGGATCGCAACATGGACCGTGCCCGAGCCGTCGGCCCGCTGGTCGCGGGTGGCGGTCGCTCTCTGGGGCGACCGAGGATCGCAACTCCTGCGGCATCGCGTCGTGCAGCAGACGGTCCTGATGGCGGTCGCTCTCTTGGGCGACCGAGGATCGCAACCGCCCCGACGGCAGCGTGGAGACGCTGGACATCACGGGTGGCGGCCGCTCTCTGGGGCGACTGAGGATCGCAACGTTGACCTCCACAGCTACTTCCGCAGCGGCGGCTCGTGGCGGTCGCTCTCTGGGGCGACTGAGGATCGCAACATGATCGGGGGTGCGCTTCCGGTGGAGCTGGTGTCATTGTGGCGGTCGCTCTCTGGGGCGACCGAGGATCGCAACGGCGTGGTCCCGCCGCTGTGGATGCGGATCGGGCTCGTGGCGGTCGCTCTCTAGGGCGACCGAGGATCGCAACCTCACGCGGGTCTGGCGATACCGCGATGGGGAGCACGTGGCGGTCGCTCTCTGGGGCGACCGAGGATCGCAACGACGGTTCCCAGTACGCGCTGCGCCTCCCCGCCTACGTGGCGGTCGCCTTCTGGGGCGGCCGAGGATCGCAACAAGAAGACCGGCGATGAGAAACTGCTGCAGCCCACGTGGCGGTCGCCTTTTGAGGCGGCCGAGGATCGCAACCAGCGGTCCCAGTGAGTGGGGTGGGTGTGGCGCCAGTGGCGGCCGTTCTCTGGGACGGCCGAGGATCGCAACCACCCAGCCGGGCTGATGAGCAGCGCCGGGCGGTTGTGGCGGTCGCCCTCTGGGTGGCCGAGGATCGCAACGCTGAGACTGAGGGCGAGCTACCGGAGTGGCATCAGGTGGCGGTCGCTCTCCAGGGCGGCTGAGGATCGCAACATGAGCAGGCCGAACAGGTCGTGGCGGTCGCCCTGCACGGCACCCGGTCCGGCTCCCTCAGGACCGGGCGCCGAAGCCCGCTTGGCAGGCTCCAGACCACCCCATCGCCGACCTCTCCCGAGAGCTGGTCAAGGACTGGCCCACCTGCGGCGGACTGAACAACGAGTAGTCGGATAAAGCCGCACGTCAGCACTGCGAACCTGTTTGGAGCCCTACAGGGCCGCGACTGCGTACGGGGAAGTCTCAGCGACCGGATTGCTGGCTGCGGCGCTCGATGAAGATCACGTCGCGCCAGACGCCGTGATGGCAGCCGATACGTTCGCGGGTTCCGACGATACGGAAACCGGCGCGGGTATGGAGGGCCAGGCTCGCGGCATTCTCGGGGAAGATGCCGCTCTGGATCGTCCACACACCCGCCTCCTCCGCGGAACGGATCAGAGCCTGCAGCAACGCTGCGCCGATACCGCGCCCGCGTGCTTCGGGGTGAACGTATACAGAGTGCTCGATCACTCCCGCATACACCGGACGGGATGAGACCGCTCCGGCGGCCGTCCACCCCTGGACGCGGCCGGCAACTGGATCCAGGGCGACGAAGCGGTGCCCGGGCAGCTTGGAGCGAGCGAACGCGGCCCAATCAGGTGCCGCCGTCTCGAAAGTCGCGTCGCCCTCGTCGATACCGAGCTGGTAGATGGCCAGCACCTCGGTGGCGTGACAGGACCGCATTGGCTCGATTTGTACGTCGGTCCGTACGTGGACCTCGGCATCACTAGTCATCTCGAACAAAGACCCCTCGTCTGACGCGACTGACGGCGTGCTGCGGATGAGCGCCGTTGTATCCGGAAGCCACACGGGATGCTGCCACCCAGCGTGGTCGCGGATGGTTGTGCCAGGTTTCGGGCTCGATGCTGACAGAACCGGATCACTCATGCCGTCTTGACGCCCATCTGGCGCATCTCTACCGTCTCGGAGTGGCATCGGCAAACTTCGATACCACTGACCGTCATCACGGTGAAAGGGGGACGTACGCCCATGGCCAGCAGCGATCATGCAGAGCCGACGGGCGCGCCGCCTCCGGAAGCCGGCACCGGCAGCGTTCAACGATCCTTATCGGACTTACCGGACCACAGCGTCGGCGGCCATTCGCTCGCCTCGACCATCGCTGTGGGCTTCGGTATCGGCACCGTGTTGTGCGTGCTGAACGTTCTGGTGCTGTTCAGGACCGGCACGTCCTTCGGCGGCTCGGCGCTCGTCGCGCTGCTGGGAGCGTGGCTGTTGCGGTTGCTCGGCCGACTGACCTGGCAGCATCTGTTCATCGTCTTCTCGCTCGCCACCAGTGGTTACGTCGCTACCGCGGCGCTGGACACCGGTATTGGCACGGTCATGCTCCAAACCGGCCGTACACCGGCGTGGGTGCTGCTGGTGGTCCTGGCCGCCACGGCGAACGTCATCGGTGTGCTGCTCGGTATGGCCATCGCCCGAGGCTTTGTCTTCACTGAGCGGTTGCCCTTCCCTACGCTGCGGCCCGCGATCACTCTCATGCAGGCCCTGACACGGTCGGGCGGCGCCGAGGCCAGGAGCTTAGGCCGCGTCCTGCCTGTGGCGGCCGTCACCGCAGGGGCTGTGGCGGTTGTGACCGATGTGACAGGACACGACACCACGCCCGGAGTGCCGGGGGTGTCCTTCCTGTCCCTGGCGCTGTCCCCGCTGCTGTTCGGCCTGGGATTCCTCATCGGGCCCCGAGCCTGTCTGTGGCTTGCCGCGGGCTCCGCCTACTCGATGGTGGTGTGGTTCGTACGAGAGCGCGCCGACTCGTCGCCGATCTCCTACGACCGGCACCTGACGTATCCCTGGGTGCTGGCGTGCGGTGTCGGCCTGATCCTGGGCTACTCTGTGATGTCGCTGGTGCGGGTACGCGCTCCGCTGGCTGCCGCGCTGACGAAGGGCGTCCGCCCGGTCCTCGCTTCCCCTACCGGCCGACGGAGGGCGATGGCGTCGGCGGTGGCTCTGCTCGCCGCAGTGGCCGCGCTGGCCGCCGTGTGGGGAGCGGTGGTGTTCGAGACGGTCGGATTCGTGCTGCTCGGCATGGTGCTGGTGCTGGTGTTCGGCCTCTTCCTCAACCGCGCCGGAGGCGAAGTCGGAATCGCCCCGCTGGCCCCGGTCCTCTACTTGAGCGTGGCGCTGCTTGCTGCGCTTGGTCTCGGGCCGACGACCGCTGTGCTCGCCGCCGCGACGATATGCAGCACCGCCATCGCCTCGGTCTATTACACGTACGCGGTGAAAGTGGCCGACACCGCCCCCGACGGCGAGACCGTCCCGGCCCGGCAGATCGTGTGGACGCAGGCCCTGGGCGGAGTGGTGGGCGCGCTGCTCGGCATCAGCGTCATCTACGTGCTCATCCACCTCGGGCTCGTCGGCGGGCATAGCTTCCCGGCCCCCATCGCCCAGGCACTGGGCTTCATCGACTCGACAGTCCGGGATTCCGCGGACTACTCGGGAGCGATGGGGCTCGCTCTGGCCGTCGGCGGACCCGTCGGGGCGGTGCTGTCGTTCTTCGGCAAGGTGATGCCCACCATGATCGGGCTGGGCATCCTGCTGCCGCCCGCATACTCCCTGACGATCGGGCTCGGGGGCCTCACGCGCCAACTCGCCGTACGCGGCCACGCGGAGCGGCAGAGCGCGGTCGAAGCTGTGGCATCGGGGCTGATCATCGGCGAGGGCGTCGTCATGGTCGCCGTACTGACTGTCAGAGCGTTTCTCGAATAGCACGCCAACAGGACTTCCTTCGCCGGCGGCGGAGGATGCGAGGGCACGGCAGAGACCGAAAGGGAAGGAGGTGAAGTCCAATGATGGAGATCGCGAACATCGAGAACGCGGAGGTTGAGGAGCAGCAGCCCGACTGCTGCACCGCACTGCGCGGCCGCAAGAACCTCGACGTCCAGGCCAACGTGATGGTGGCCGACCCCGAGGGGTGCGACTGACCCCGGGGAACCCGTACGACCGCACAACGCACTGCCCACCGGAACGCACCGGTACCGGTTACTCATCCTGCCGTGCCCTCATCCCCAGACGTCTTGGGAGAAGTGCCATGCGAGTCAGTGCAAACACCGTGGAATTCAAGGTAGGCCTCCCGCCCGGCCTGGTCGGTCCCGAATACCTGGCCGAGGACGGCAAAGTCAGCGTCCTGGCCGACGCGGTCTCCGGGAGCATGGATCTTGTCAGCCGCGCCGAGTTGGAGGCTCTGGACCGCCTGCGGAACGGAACCGCCACCAACGAGGACCGCCAGACCATCGCCGTCTTCCAGGCCCGCGGTTACGCCTACGAGTCCGAGGGATCCGAGCGGACGGCCTATCAGGGCCTGGTGGACGGATACTTCCAGGCGATCCAGGAAGCGCCGTTCCAGTTCATGTTCATCCCGTCTTTCGTGTGCAACCTCGCCTGTGATTACTGCTTCGAGGGCGAACTGACCACGAAGAGCCCGCGGATGACGGAGGAGATGATCGAGGCGGCCTTCGACTCGATCCCGATGATCCAGGAACTGCATGAGAACTCCGGACCGCCCTACATCACGTTGTTCGGTGGCGAGCCTTTGCTGGACAACCCGTACCAGCACTGGGCTGTGGAGGAGATCCTGCGGCGCGCTTATGACCGCGGCTACCCGTCCACCGCGATCTCCAACGGCGTGGACCTCGACAAGTACGTCCCCCTGTTGAAGCGTTACGGCTGCAACGAGGTCCAGGTGAGCCTGGACGGAACCCCCGAGGTGCACGACCAGCGGCGGGTCTTCCGCAACGGCAAGCCCACCTTCCACCGCATCGAGCGGAGCATCGACGCCGCCCTCGATGCCGGGGTCCGGGTGCTCATCCGCCTCCTGGTGGACCGCGACAGCATCGACAACATGCCCCAGTTCGCCGAGTTCGCCAGGGCCAAAGGGTGGATTGGGCATCCCCTGATGACCCTGTTCTACGGATTCACGAAGCAGACCACCTTCCTGTACGTCACCCCGGACCACCCGGAGGAGAAGCGCCAGAGGATGGTGCGCGGTGACGTCAAAGCCGGCCTGCGGGATGCCTTCTACGCCATGCTCGAAGCGAACCCCCTGGTCGACGCGCTGCTCCGCCCCGACCCGGCTCGCATCCGGTCGGCCGTTATGGAAGGCGACCGCGTGCATCCGAACCTCCAAGGGTGCAGCGCGGGCACCAGCGTCATCGCCTTCGACCCCCACGGCAAGCTCTACGGCTGCCCGGAGACCGTAGGCCGCCCGCAGCATGCGTGCGGTGAGTACGCACCCGAGTTCCGCTACTCCCACGGCTACCGTGAGCCATGGCGGCACCGGCACGTCGACACCGTCCCGATGTGCCGGGACTGCAACGTCAAGCTGTTCTGTGGAGGCGGTGGCTGCCCGATCAAGGCATGGGCAGCGAGCGGTGGTGACTTCGCCACCTGCTACTGCCCCAAGGTCGAGACCATCAAGACCAACGTCGAACGCGAACTGGCCTACCTGCTCCCCATGGCACTGCGTCGCAGGAGCCAGACGAAGAAGGCCGACGACAGGAGTGACAGCACATGGCAGCAGATGGCACAGGCGGGTTCGTTCCCCTGGATGAGCTGAGAATAGGAGCCCCCACCTCTACAGAGTTACCGGTGGAGACCGCCGTCAAGGAACGGTACGACACTCTGGCGCAGGCTGGAGCCAGCACACTGTGCTGCGCACCCCAGACGATCTACACACCCGAAGAACTGGCCGACATTCCGCAGTGGGTTCTGGACCTGTCCAGCGGCTGCGGCACGCCGCTCGGTGGTGTCGACCTGCGCCCCGGGCAGACGGTCGCCGACTTCGGCTGCGGCGCAGGTCTGGATCTGATTCTCGCGGCCCGACGCGTCGGCCCCGAGGGGCAGGTGATCGGCATCGACGGCTCGATGAGCATGGTCCGCACGGCCCGCAAGGCGGCCAAGGAGGCCGGCCTGACCAACATCGATGTCCGAGTCGGCGACATCCGCCGCCCGCCACTGCGCCCCGACAGCGTGGACGTTCTGTTCAGCAACTGCGTACTCGGCATGTTCCCGGACAAGACCGATGTGCTGCGCGCGATCGCCACGGCCCTGCGGCCGGGCAACGGGTTCGCGGTGATCTCTGACGTGGTGTACCTCGACGACGTTCCCGAGGACGCCGCGGACAGCACGACCGCCGATGCCGAGGACTACGCACGGTGTGTGGTGGGGCTGACCGCCGACCAGTACCGGGAGCTGGTGTCCGCTGCCGGTTTCGAACACGTCGAGATCAGCGACGACGGGCCGGTGTCCTACCGCGACGGCGCCCGTGTCGCCAGCGCGACGATACGGGCCTACCGCGGCCAGCCGCCCGAGACCCCGTGCTGCTGAACCCGTTCGCCGCCGCAGGACTGCGCGGCCCCGAGTACGCCGAGCTCCGTGCCGAACGGAGCCGGCTGCTGAGCGCGGTCTGGCGCGGCGGGGCACTCGAGGGCATCAACTGGACGCTGGACGAGGGCGGATGCGCCCGCGTGCTGGGGCCGGGCGGGTCCTCGTTCGTCTCGTACACCGACGGAGACCCGGCCACGGCTCTGAGCCAGGCGCGGCACCGATCCCAGAGCCTCGCCGCCGCTCCCGCCCGGCCGGCCGAGCGGGAACCGGTGCGAGCCGCCTACCGCACGGAAGCGGCCGAGCCGGTCGCCGACGTCGCCCTCGATGAACAGGTCGGCCTGCTGGCGGCCTACCACGCGCGGGCGCTCGCCGCACACCCCGCGATCACCGGGGCACTGGTGTACTACCGGCACACGCACAGCACGGTGGATCTGGTGACCAGCGACGGCAGCGAACTCAGCTGGACCAGAGGCGACATGACCCTGCAGATCACGGTGTACGCGGGCGACGGTGGCGGGCGCGGGGTGGGTTCTGTGTCGGTCGGCAGCGCAGGGGACTTCGCGGCGGTACGAGGCCTGGAGGAGCGGATCGACCAGGCCGCCGCCACCGCCGTCGAACTGTCCCGCGCGCCTGCCCTGGAGTCGGGCACGTACGACGTCGTCTGCGACGGCCCGCTGGCCGCGATCTGGGCCCACGAGACGGTCGGCCACCTCGCGGAAGCCGATCATCAACTGGGCGACCCGGACATGGTCGAGGCGATGAAGCCAGGCCGGCAGGTGGGCCCCGCCGAGTTGACGATCACGGACGCGGCCGGCCCACCTACGGCGCGCGGCCACGTGCCCTTCGACGACGAGGGGACTACGGCTCGGAACGTCACGATCATCGGGAAGGGAGTTCTGGAGACCTCCCGGCTGCACGACCGAAGGACCGCCGCGGCGTTCGGGGAAAGCCCTACCGGGAACGCGCGCGCCCTGGGTTTCCGCCATCCGCCGCTGCCGCGCCTGCGGACGACCTGCATGGAGGCGGGCCCCGACGCTCTCCCGGACATGATCGGCGGAATCCGGGGACGGGGCCTGCTGGCCTGCGGAGTCCTGGGAGGCCAGACCGACCGCCTCGGGTACGTGTTCATGCCCGCCACGTGCCGTCTGATCGAGGACGGCGAGGTCAAGGGCCTGGTGCGCGGAGCCACGCTCTCCGGCGACGTGCTGGACAGCCTGGGCAGGGTGGACGCGGTCGGACAGGAGGTCTGGCGCGGGGACACCTCGGCGAGCTGCGGCAAGCAGGGCCAGTGGCCACTGCCAGTGTCCTCCTGGGCCCCGGCCATCAGACTGCGGGGGCTGCGTGTCGAGACAGGGTGACGCCCACACCGGGCGAGCAGACTCGGCACTCTCCCACGCCGTCCAGGAGATCCGCGCCGCCGCCTCATCCCGGGTCCAGTCCTGGGAGCTGGTGGCGCTCGACCGGCGCGAGACTGTGGCGGAAGTGGCCAGCGGCGAGCCCGACGTGGTCCGTTCCGGTCAAGAGCTCACGGCCTGCCTGCGCCTGGTCGTGGACGGAAGACTGGGAACCGCCACCACGACCCGCCCCACGCGGGTGGCCGAATTAATCAACGCCGCCCTGGAATGCGCCGCTTTTGGCCCACCGGTCCCCGCCCTGGCCGACCCACCACACCTTCCGCACACGGGTCGTACCCACCATACGGAGCATCTCCCCGACGAGGAGATCGTCGCCGGCACCCGCGCGTTGGCGGACCAACTGGCCGGACTGCAGCGCCGCACCGGGCTTCTCTTGCACGGCGCCATCTCACGCGTGGATGAGACTGTGCATGTGGCCACGGAGCACGGTGGCACAGTCGAGACGACCGGCCGGTGGGCAGTCAGCGGCGTCGCGGAGGCCCAGCAGGTCGGACGCCTGCAGATGAGCTGGACTTCGTGGACGCGCGCCCCCTCAGTCCCGGGCCAGGTCGCCGACTGGCTTTCCCAGGCAGGCGGCTGGCAGGAACTGCCCCATGAATCCTGGCCGTCCGGTCCACAGCCGATGGTGCTGCTCGCCCCCCACGCGGTGCACACCCTGCTTTCCCCGCTGGTCTCCTCGCTGAGCGGCACGGCCGTCGCCATGGGGCGGTCCTTCGTCACCGACCAGCCGGGCGGCGAACGGCTCCTCGACCCTCGTGTGAGCCTGCTCGACGGGACGTACGGAACCGACGGGTACGAAGCGGGTGGTGCAGACGGCCTGCCATGTCCCTCGGTCGACGACGAGGGTGTTCTCTGCAGTCCCCTCACCCTGATAGAGGGCGGTGCGCCGTGCGGCCGGTACCACACCCGCCAGAGCGCGGCGGCGACCGGAAACACCCGCCCCACCGGGCACGGCTTCCGCGGCAACGCCCTGCGTCGCAAACCAGCCCAGCCGGTGTCCGCGGTGCTCAACAACGCCTACCTGCACGCTGAGCGGGAGTTGCTAGCCCCTGCGGCTGGGCTGCTGGCCGCCATGGACCACGGCGTGGTGATCGAGTCCCTGCTCGGCGGTGTGCAGAAGGGCCGCCTCTCCCCGGTCGTGGAGGCACGGGTCCGGCAGGGCTTCGTGGTACGGCACGGACATGTCGTGGCCCGATTGCGCGGCGGTGTCCTGCGGATGGACCTACGCGATGCGCTCGGCTCTGGCCTCGCCGGGGTCTCGAACGAGGTCTGGCCTGTCAGCCGGATGTGGACCGGGCGGCTGCCCTTCGTACTGACCAGTGACCGAAGCGACCGAGGGAGTGGATTCCGACGTACGACGTGATCATCGTCGGCGGCCGGGTGGCCGGATCGGCGCTCGCCGCACTGCTGGCCAGGCGGAACTGGCGGGTGTTGCTGTGTGACCGTGCCCCGCTGCCGAGTCCCGCTGTCTCGACCCACTTCTTCGGCCCGTCTGTCCTGGCCTTCCTCGATGACGAACTCGGGGTTCGGGAGGACGTCGAGGCCAGCGGCGCCCCCCGGCTCGCGCACTGGCATCTGCAACTGGGGGACAACTACTACGGCGGGCCGATGCTGCCGCGTGCCCGACATCCGTACAACCTGTGCGTACGGCGCGAGACCCTGGACGGGATCCTGTTGCGACGGGCCGCCACCGAGCGGCAGGTGGAGATCCGCGACCGCTGCTCGGTCAAGCGCCTGCTGGTCGAGGGCGGCCAGGTCGTCGGCGTAGCAGGCCATGGTTGGCAGGAGAAAGCGCGGGTCGTCGTCGGAGCCGACGGTCGTGGGTCGCTCGTCGCCCAGCAGGCTGGAGCCGCCACGCTGTTCGACGCCGGGGTCCTGCGCGCCACCTTCCACGCATACTGGCGCGGCGTGCGCCCTCTCCCCGAACCCTCGTTGGAACTGTGGCACGACAACGGCGACATCATCCAGGCAGGGCCCTGCGACGACGGCCAGTGGGTGATCATGCTGTCCTGCCCTCCCGACACCTTCGGACCGCTCCGCCACGACGGCGTCGCCGGATACGAACAGCGGCTGCGCTCCCTGTCCTCAATGGCCGCACGGCTGCGCGACGCGGACCGCATCTCTCCGGTCTACGGCTGTGGCACGCTGCGCAACTACCACCGCACCGCCGCAGGCCCCGGCTGGCGGCTCGTCGGCGATGCGCTGTGCCACAAGGATCCCCTCTTCGGAGCGGGCATCGGCGACGCCCTCACCGGAGCGCGGGCCCTGGCCGACACCCTGGACGCTGCGCTGAGTGGAACCAGCGGCTGGGAGGAGTCAGCCATCGCGTACGGCGCGCGGGTGGAGGAGAAGATCGCCGGAAGGATGCGCGCGGGGCTGGAGGAGGTGACGATCCAGCCGCCGGAACCCGGCCAACTGGCTTGGATCCGGGCAGTGCTCAGCCACCCGGGCCTCGCCTTCGACCTCGCTCGCTACTGCTCTCAGCTCTTCGCCGGGCTGCCCGAGGACCGGCAGGCGTTCTGGCAGCGGGCAGCCGACACCACCGCGGACGTGCTCGGTCTCCCTGCCCCGGCCAGGCTGGGGGAGTGAGACGGTGAACACGGTGCTGCCGGACTACCTGACCGACCACGCTGCCGACCTGGCCGCTCTGCAACGGCAGGTCGCGCACGACCGCTGGCTCGCCGCCACAGGCCAGGACAACGGCACCGACGCCGTGGCCCTCAACCGGTACGAACGCTTCCGGCACGTCACCGACGGCCACCTCTTCCACACCGCGCTGGACCGGGGAGACGTGGCTTTCGCCCAAGAGCTGGCCTTGTGGTACTTCCGCACCAACCTCGCCGCGCCCACCCTCTCGTTGCGGCAGGCGCAGCGCGCCACCACGGCCCCATGGCGCGGCAACGAGCTCAGCCACTCCCAGCTGCTCGCCGCCCACCGAGCTGCGGACTCCCCACAGGACCGGGAAATACTCGGGCAGGCTCTGGCTGCGGTCAGCGCACAGCTGGGTGAGCATCGGCTGCGCTGGCTTGACGCATACGCCGAGGCCCGGCAGCGACTCGGCTTCCCCACCCACGGCCACCTGGTGCGCGCCCTGCACCCGGACGTCGACCTGTGGGTGGCCGACGCCCGTGGCTGGCTGGCCAAGACCCGCGAGGACTTCTTGCGGCGCTGGCGCGACTGGCAGCGGACCGACGGTCTGGTCGAGCCACGCCTGCTGGATACCAGGCTGGTCGCTGAACGGGCCGGATCGGCTGGACTCACCAGGGACCCGATGGCCGCCGTCGTGGACACCGTCGCGTCATGGGGCATGTCCGGCGCCCTGCGACGGGTCACGATCGACACCACGGCCCGGGCGGGGAAGCTCAGCTTCTCCTTCTGCTCGCCGGTCGACCCTCCGAGGGACGTACGCGTGTCGGTGGGCACCGGCCGCTCGCTTCGCGATCTGCCAGTCCTGCTGCACGAGTTCGGGCACGCCTTGCACTTCACCGTGGGAGTGAACGGGCCCGCCGACTTGTGGCGGACGTCGCCCGCGCTGACTGAGGGATTCGGCTTCGCCCTCGAGCAGATCGCGCATCAACCCTCGTGGCAAAGAGAGTTCCTTGGCCGGGAGGTGCCGCAGGAAGCCCTGGCGCGGCTGCGGTTCAGCCGGGAAGCCGTACAGCGCCTGGTCGCTGCGGGCCTGTGTTACGAGATGGCGGTCCACGACGGATGCCCGGACCCGGAGGGCGAATACACACGTGTCTTCAGCGCCGAGTTCGAGGTGGCAGCGCCCGGGGCGGAAGCGTTCAGCCGGATGCAGTCATACCTTGAAGGGCAGCCGTGCTACCCCCTCGTCTACCACCAGGCCTTCCGACTGCGGGCGCCGCTATGGGAGTTTCTCTGCCAGCGCGGAGGCGGGGAGTGGTACTCGACGACCCACGCGAACAGCGCGTTGCAGGCACTGTTCCGGCAACTGGAAGCCACCACCTTGGAGGACTGGACGACTGAACTGCCAACCTCGTGAACTGTCGACCTGACCGTATACACATGGGACCATCAGGCGATGGGGACCAACGAGCTTTACATCGTGGACGAGGTCGCGGACCGCCGCCCCCCGATGGCAGGTATCCCGCTGTCCGAGGAACGGTGCAACGAACTCGCGCGCCGTTACAAGGCCATCGGCGACCCGGTACGGCTACGGCTACTCTCCTTGATCGCCTCCCATCTCGATGGCGAGGTATGTGTCTGCGAACTGGTCGGCGCTTTCGATCTTTCACAGTCCACCATCAGCCACCACTTGAAAATCCTGCGCGACGTGGGATTGGTGGAGTCCGAGCGGCGCGCCTCATGGGTGTACTACCGCATTAGCCCGGCTGCACGTGAATCGCTCGGGTGCCTACTGGAACATCCCCAGGCCGCAGAAGCACAGTGAAATGATATTGAAACGCACTTCACGAAGGCACCATTGACCGCAGTCCGCCACGCGCCCTACCGTCAATGGCATGATTCGATTCATAGCACTGAGTGGTTTCCTGGGGGCAGGTAAGACGACGACACTTCTGGCCGCGTCCAGGGAACTGGAGAAACGAGGCCGTCGGGTCGCTGTCATCACCAACGACCAGGGCGCTGACTTAGTGGACACCCAGCTCATGAAGTCGCAGATGGGAGCCGTCGGGGAGGTGACCGGCGGCTGTTTTTGCTGCCGGTTCGAGGATTTAATGGAGGTCGCCCAGGACCTCATCGACAGGGGTGCCGCCGACACCTTGCTCGCGGAGTCGGTGGGCAGCTGCACGGACCTCCAGGCCACAGTGGTCCTGCCGTTAAAGAGATATTACGGAGATCGTTTTCTGGTCTCACCGCTCACCACCGTCGTCGAACCCGACCGCTATCAGGCATTCACCTCGTCGCTGCCTGTGGGAGAGAAGAACGCCGACCTTTCCTACCTCTTCGGAAAGCAGCTCGAAGAAGCCGACATCATCGCCCTGAACAAGACCGACCAGCTGCCACCGAACGCCCCTGAAAAGATCACGTCTCAGCTCGGCCTGCGCTTTCCAGAGGCAACGGCGATCATCCCCTATTCCGCGACAACCGGAAGCGGAATTCCAGATTTAGTAGACGCCTGGCTGAGCACCCCCGCTGCTTCCGCCCCCGTCCTCAGCATCGACTACGACCGCTACGCCAGCGCCGAGGCCCATCTCGCATGGCTGAACCAGCGGTTCGACACTGCCGCAGTCAAGGACGCACACGGCTTCGCCTCGGAGACATGGGCGACCACGGCCCTGACACACCTGTCGGCGGCAGCCGCCGAGCACGGCTGGACCGTGGGACACGCCAAGGTCACTCTGACCTCCGGCGCCGCCCTGGCCAAAGCGAGCCTTGTCGCGGCGGGCGCAGAGCCCATCGCCTACAGCACGGCGACCGACACCATGCGGTCGGCCGAGGTCCGGTTCAACGCCCGGGTGGCGTGCGATCCGTTGGAACTGGACGAGGCAGTCCGGGCGGCCGTGCGCACAGCGGACGAGGCATGCGGCTGCGCCTCGGTGGCCACAGCTGCCGCCACCGCTTTCCGCCCCGGCTATCCGCGCCCGGTGCACAGGCTGGAAGCGTAGTCCGGCCCTGGCGAGAGCCGAGGAGGACCCCGACGAGGTAGCTGCCCCTGCTGGTATTTGATCTCTCCCGAGAGCCTTGATGTGGGGTGTGATCCGGTCGTCGGCCAGGGGGAGAGGAAGCCGCCAGCTATCTGTGAGCGCCCGGCGTTATGGACGCACACGAGCAACACGGATCCTGTGGGAGCGGTGGCGGACATCGTTCTTCTCTCTGTCGGCCGGACTTCCGATGACGCAGTCCATCCAGCCCGGCGTAGAGGCAAACGGATGCACCAGCAGGCTCATGCGGCGTTACCGGCTCAAGCTCAGCATCATCACCCACACTGGCGGCGCGCACCCTCGCCGTTGCCCGTGCCACCGCTGGGAGCGGGATCACCTGATCCTTCCTGAATGAGGAGCCCCTTTGAAGATCGACACCGGATCCCAGTCCACGGACGCCGTTCCCCAACCCGTGGTTGGCGCGACGCCGTCACGCGCCCCGCTGGCCCGCCGGGCCGCCGCTGAGCTGGTGGGGACTGCCGCGCTGGTGGCCGTCGTGGTCGGCTCCGGCATCCAGGCGACCGAACTGAGCCGGGACGTTGGCGTGCAGTTGCTGGCCAACTCGACTGCCACGGTCTTAGGTCTCGGCGTGCTGATAGCTCTGCTCGGCCCGGTTTCCGGCGCGCACTTCAACCCCGTGGTCACACTTGCCGAGTGGTGGACCGCCCGGCGTGGCGGCCCAGGTGCCACCGGCCGCGATGTCTTCGCGTACATTCCCGCCCAGGCTGCGGGAGCCATTGCGGGTGCCGTCCTGGCCAATGTCATGTTCGCCGAGCCGGTGGTGAAGTGGTCTGCCCACGACCGGGCGACCGGCCACCTGCTGGTCGGCGAGGTGGTCGCGACCACCGGGCTCATCCTGCTGGTCTTCGGACTCCTCCGCACCGGCCGGACGCATATCGCGCCGGTGGCCGTGGCCTCGTACATCGGTGCCGCCTACTGGTTCACCTCCTCCACGTCCTTCGCCAACCCGGCGGTCACGGTCGGCCGGGCGTTCTCCGACACCTTCGCAGGCATCGCCCCCGGTTCGGTGCCTGGCTTCATCGGCGTGCAACTGATCGGCGCCATCGTCGGCTTGGCCCTGGTGGCGCTCCTCTTCGGGCGAGGCCAGGGTCCGTCCTCGGCGGACGGCTGATCCAGGAGCGAGGCAGCCCTGAGCGACCCCTCGCCGCGCGACTCCAGTGTGAGCGCCCGCCGCCTACTGACCGACCGACGGGGCCATGACCGGTCCCCCAATCCGGTTGCGGCCCCGCGTGCGCAAGCGTTGAGGCTGGTCACGAGCCGCAGCAGCCTCCCGTCGGAGCTTCCTCGGAGACGGCTGGTGCGCCGAGCTGGACGAGCTGCGGTTCGGGGGCGACGCAGCAGCCTCCGCTGGACGCCTCTTCGGCTTCGGGCGCGTCGAAGAGGCCGGCGCCTCCGCAGACCCCGGTTTCGGGCAGGGTGAGCTCGACACGGTCGGCCGCTTCGAGGTCGCCTGCGATGGCGGCGACGACGGAGCGGACCTGTTCGTAGCCGGTCATGGCCAGGAAGGTCGGGGCGCGTCCGTAGGACTTCATGCCGACCAGGTAGATGCCCTGCTCAGGGTGGGACAGTTCGCGGTGGCCGTGAGGGTAGACGGTGCCGCAGGAGTGCTGGTTGGGGTCGATCAGCGGCGCGAGCTCGGTCGGCGCCTGGAGGCGCTCGTCCAGGCCGAGGCGGATCTCGGAGAGGAAGGACAGGTCGGGTCGGAAGCCCGTCAGCACGATCACCTCGTCGACCGGCTCCAGCCGTCGGCCGTCCTCCCCGACCAGTACCAGGTGTCCGGCGCTGTCGCGTTCGATCGCCTCGGTACGGAACCCGGTGACCGCGTCGGCGTGGCCCTCGTCGACCGCGGCCTTCGCAGCGAGGCCGAGAGCACCGCGGGCGGGCAGCTGATCGGCGGTACCGCCGCCGAAGGTGGAACCGGAGATTCCCCGACGCAGAATCCAGATGGCCCTCGTGCCGGTGTCACCGTCGGACTTGGCGAGGTCGGCCAGGCAGGCGAGCGCCGTGAAGGCGGAAACGCCGGAGCCGATCACAGCGGTGCGCTTGCCGGCATACCGGGCCCTGGCGGCGGGGTCCTTGAGGTCGGGGATGCGGTAGGTGATGCCGTCGGCAGCCGCCTTCTCGCCGAGCGCGGGCAGCCCGCAGCCGCCAGCCGGGCTCGGGGTGGTCCAAGTTCCGGAGGCGTCGATCACAGCGCGGGCGAAGACGCGCTGCTCGGTGCCGTTGTCGTACTGAACATGGACGACGAACGGCTGGGCCTCACGGTCGGCATCCACGATCCGGTCGCGGCCGGATCGGGACACCCCGGTCACCCGGGCGCCGAAGCGCACCTGGTCGCCGAGGGCATCGGCGAGTGGCTGCAGGTACTGCTCGGCCCAGTCCCCGCCGGAGGGGTAGGTGCTCGCGTCGGGCTTGGTCCAGCCGGTCGGGGCGAGCAGCTTCTCCGCGGCCGGGTCGGTGAGCTCACCCCAGGTGGAGAACAGCCGCACGTGCGACCACTCGCGCACCGCCGCCCCTGCAGCGTCACCGGCCTCCAGGACCAGCGGCTCGAGGCCGCGGTCGACCAGGTGGGCAGCGGCGGCCAGACCGGCGGGTCCGGCTCCGATCACGACGACGGGCAGTTCGGTGGTGGCGGGCGCGTTCACGGCGACTCCTTGCGTGTTTCGACGTCTGTCGATGTCTTGCGCAGCCAGCATCCCAGCTGATTCGATAAGCGTCAACATAGACATTTATCGAATCGAGGTTCGTTTATGGAACACGTTGACGTGGTGGTCATTGGCGGCGGTCAGTCGGGGCTGGCTGCGGCGCACATGCTGTTGCGGGAGGGGTTGAGCCCGGTAGTTCTGGAGGCATCGAAGCGGGCAGCAGGGTCGTGGTCGCGGTACTACGACAGCCTCACCTTGTTCTCGCCCGCCCGGTACAGCTCCCTGCCTGGGATGCCGTTCCCCGGTCAGGATCCGGACCGATACCCCCACCGGGATGAGGTAGTCGCCTACCTCACCGCTTACGCAGCCCGCCTGGACGTCGACATCCGCACCAGCAGCCGCGTCACGGACGTGCGTGCGGACGGATCGGGGTTCGTCGTGGATCGGGAGGGTGGCGGGAGCCTTGCGACGCCGGCCGTGGTCGCGGCGTCCGGCACCTTCGGTCACCCCTACCGCCCGGCGCTGCCGGGCCTGGACCGGTTCGCCGGCCAGGTGCTCCACGCCGCCCACTACCGGAGTCCCGAGTCATTCGCCGGGCAGCGGATCGTCGTGGTCGGCGCGGGAAACTCCGCGATACAGATCGCCACCGAACTCGCCGCCGTGGCTCGGGTGTCCCTGGCCAGCCGGGGGCCGGTGAAGTTCGCGCACCAGCGCCCCCTCGGCCGCGATCTGCACTTCTGGTTCAAGTGGACTGGCATTGACTCGGCGCCGGTCGGCCACTTCCTGCGTACCCCGCCGACCCAGCTGGTCATCGACGAGGGCCGCTACCGCGCCGCCCTCGCCGCGGAGGCGCCGGACCGCCGGGAGCTGTTCACCGGCATCGAGGACGGCAAAGTCACCTGGGTGGACGGGAGCGTGGAGCAGGTCGACACGATCCTGTTGGCCACCGGCTACCGGCCGGACCTGCCCTACCTCGGAGGCCTCGGCGCCCTCGATGCCGCAGGGCACCCACTCCATCGCGACGGCGCTTCCTCCACGCATCCGGGCCTGGCCTTCGTCGGGCTGGAGTGGCAGCGCAGCCTGTCCTCCAACTCCCTGCGCGGAGTGGGCCGGGACGCCGCCCGTGCAGCCCGCCGCCTGGCCGCTCACGTGTCCCGGAGCTGACTCCGCACGCGGCCCTCGCCGCACTGCTTCGACATGTGTCAACATAGACGCATGTCGAATGCCAAGGTGCTGCCGCTGCTGGACGCCGCCCCTGAGGCCGTGGTGCCCTGCTGCCCGCCCCTGACCGAGCGCCCCATGACCGCCGAGGAGGCCGGGACGGCCGCGCGGATGTTCAAGGCGCTCGGCGACCCGGTACGGCTGCGGCTGTTCTCCGCCGTCGCCTCGCACAAGGGCGGCGAGGCGTGCGTGTGCGACATCTCCGACGTCGGCGTCTCCCAGCCCACCGTCTCCCACCACCTGAAGAAGCTTAAGGAGGCCGGGCTGCTGACCTCCGAGCGGCGCGGCACCTGGGTGTACTACCGCGTTGAGCCGTCCGTGCTGGCTGCGATGGGCAAGCTCCTGACGGCCGCTGCCGCCTGACAGCCGCACTCAAGGGGATCCAGCGCATACCCAGCACCACAGGCCCATCGAGCGCGACCGTTGGCCCGCTGACCGCCGAGCACGCCAATCAGGTCCTGGCGATCTACCAAGCGGGCATCGACGAGGGCAACGCCACGTTCGAGACCGCCGCCCCGACCTGGGAGACGTTCGATGCGGCCAAGCTGCCCGAGCACCACTTTGCCGCCCTCGGCGAGAGGGGCGGTGCTCGGGTGGGTCGCGGCGACCAAGGTCTCCGACAGGTGCGCGTACGACAGGCGTCGTCGAGTACTCCGTCTACGTCCACCTCGCTGCCCGGGGGATCGCTTCCGCCTGCTCAAAGCCCGCATCGAATCCGCCGAGGCGGCCGGGATCTGAGCCATCCAGACCGGGATCTTCCCGGAGAACACCGTCAGCCTTGCCGTCCACGCGCGCGCCGGGTTCCGTGTCATCGGCACTCGGGAGCGCATCGGCCACCGCCACGGCCGCTGGTGTGACGTCGTCCTGGTCGAGCGACGCAGCGGGGCCACCCGCTACCGGGTGGGATGGGCTTTCACAGCAGTTCGGCGATCTGGCGTGCCGCTTGGCGAGCCGGGCGGCCTACCCCGATCAGCGTGGCTGAGGCGGGGCCGGTCCAGTCCCCGTAGCCGAGCAGGTGTAGCCGCGGCTCGCCGATCGCCCGTGTGCCGACTGTGGCGATGTGGCCGCGCGCTCCACGCAGTCCGAGCGGGGCGAGGTGGGCCAGGGCGGGCCGGAAGCCGGTGCACCAGATGATCGTGTCCGTCTCGGCGCGGGTGCCGTCAGCCCATGCGACACCGGTCGCACTGAGCCGGTTGAACATCGGCTTCGCCGTGAGTAGCCCGGCGTCCCGGGCGGCGCGCACCGGCGGCACGGCGACGATGTCGCCAAGCGAGGCCACGCCGCCGGTGTCGGTGCGGCCTTCGTCGAGGGCACGGCGTCGGGCGGTCGCGGCATCGAACAAGGCCCGGCCGTCGATGTCGTCGGCCAGGAACCGCGGCGGACGCCGGGTCACCCACGTCAGCTCGGTGTCGTGCGCAAGGTCGGTGGCGATCTGCGCGCCGGAATTGCCACCGCCGACGATGATGACGCGCTGGCCGGCGAAGTCGGCTGGGCGTCGGTAGTCCACGGTGTGCAGCTGACGGCCGGTGAAGGTGTTGCGGCCGGGGACGGCGGGCAGGAAGGGGCGTGACCAGGTGCCGGTGGCACTGATGACCGCATGTGCCTGCCAGGCGCCGGAGTCTGTCTCCACCCGAAGCCACGCACCGTCGCGGTACACGGCCTGGACTTGGACGCCGTGCTGGACCGGCAGCTCATACCGCTTCTCGTAGTCGGCGAGGTATTCCACCACGTGTCCGGCGTCCGGGTAGGTCTCGCCGGGCTGGGGTGGCATGAGGCGGCCGGGCAGCGAGGAGTGGGCGGCCGGGGAGAACAGGTGCAGGGAGTCCCACATGTGCTGCCAGGCCCCGCCAGGCGTGGACTGGGCGTCGAGGATGACGAAATCCACGCCGTGGCGGCGCAGGTGGTATCCGGCGGCGAGCCCTGACTGGCCGCCGCCGATCACCACCACATCTGTCTGCTGCGTCACCGCGCGGCCGTGAACTTCTTGCGCCAGGCCAAGGAGACGTACACCAGCGCGACCAGGACGGGAACCTCGATGAGCGGGCCGACGACGCCGGACAGGGCCTGGCCGCTCGTGACGCCGAAGGTGGCGATGGCGACCGCGATGGCCAGCTCGAAGTTGTTGCCCGCGGCGGTGAAGGCCAGTGTGGCGGTGCGGTCGTAGTTCAGGCCGATCGCTTTGCCGAGCGCGAAGGTGCCGAACCACATCAGCGCGAAGTAGACCAGCAGCGGCACCGCGATCCGCACGACGTCCAGAGGCTGCGAGGTGATCGTCTTTCCCTGCAGGGCGAAGAGGATGACGATCGTGAACAGCAGCCCGTACAGGGCCCAGGGGCCGATCTTGGGCAGGAACTTCTGCTCGTACGTCTCGCGGCCGAGTTTCTTCTCGCCGGTGCGGCGGGTGAGGAAGCCCGCGAGGAGCGGGATGCCGAGGAAGATGACGACGTTCAGGGCGATCTTCCACATGGAGATGTCCAGGTGTTCGCCGTCGCCCAGGCCCAGCCAGCCGGGCAGCAGGTCGAGGTAGAACCAGCCGAGCAGGCCGAAGGCCAGGACCTGGAACACGGAGTTCAAGGCGACGAGTACGGCGGCGGCTTCGCGGTCGCCGCACGCGAGGTCGTTCCAGATGATCACCATGGCGATGCAGCGGGCGAGGCCGACGATGATCAGGCCGGTGCGGTACTCGGGTAGCTCGGGCAGGAAGATCCACGCCAGGGCGAACATCACCGCAGGTCCCAGGATCCAGTTGATGACAAGTGAGGAGATCATCAGCTTCCGGTCGCCTGTGACGGCATCCAGCTTGTCGTAGCGGACCTTCGCCAGCACCGGGTACATCATGATCAGCAGGCCGAGCGCGATCGGCAGCGAGATGCCGCCGATCTCTACCTTGGCCAGAGTGTCGTTCAGGCCGGGGATCAGGCGGCCGAGCCCGAGGCCCAGAGCCATCGCAGCGAGGATCCATACGGCGAGGTAGCGGTCGAGCGTGGAGAGCTTGGCGACGACGGAGGTTTCGTCGGTGGTCGCGGCTGCTTCGGTGCGGGTCACGGGCAGGCCCTCTTGGTGTCGGCGGCCGCGGTGGCGCGGGCGGTGGCTGCCAGGTCGGCGAACTGACCGGCCAGGGTTTCGATGACGTCGGGCTTGAGCCGGTAGTAGGTGAACCGGCCGCACGGCTCGGTCTCCACCACCCCGGCCTCGCGCAGCACCCTGAGGTGGTTGGAGAGGTTCGTCTGGCGCGCGCCGGTCTCCTCCACCAGGTGCGTGGTGCACAGCGTTTCGCGGGCCAGCAGGGTCACGATCTGGAGCCTGAGCGGGTCGGCCAGCACCCGGATCAGGTCAGTGTCGACTGACGTCATCATGGGCTGATACTGTCACATCACCTGGAGCTGATACCAGTCCAGGCTGACCTATAGGCCCCGTCGGAAGGGTCTCGCCATGTCCGCCTCCCCGCTCGCCCTCCCCGACGAGCGCCTTGCCGCCGGGGCAGCCCGGCTCGCCACCCGGCACGCCGGCCGTTTCGCAGCCGAGACCGTACAGACCCTGCTCGCCGACTCCTACCGGCGCCTCGCTGCGACCGCCCGAGTGCACACGCACCTCGTCGTGCTGGCCGAACGCCTGACTGCCGAGCGCCTGGACGCCCTGTCACACGTCCAGGGCGCCCCGGGTCCCGGGCTGCCGCGCGTGCTGTTCGTCTGCAGCCACAACGCCGGACGCTCCCAGCTGGCTGCGGCTCTCCTCGAGCACCGTGCCGCTGGTCGGGTGACCGTCTCCTCGGCGGGGACACACCCGGTGGCCGAGGTCGAGCCGCATATCGCGCAGGTCCTTGGTGAAGCGGGCGTTGAAGTGGCCGGGGCCTTCCCCAAGCCGCTGACCGACGAGGTCGTCCAGGCCGCCGACATCGTGATCACCATGGGCTGTGGGGACGCCTGCCCTGTCGTGCCCGGCCGCCGCTACCTGGACTGGCCCGTCGCCGATCCCGACGGCGCGCCGATCGCAGAGGTGCGGGCCGTCCGCGACGACATCGACGCCCGCATCACCGACCTGCTGACCTCCCCGGCCACCTGAACCACCCCGCGCCCCCGCTGCTGATCCATTTCGCGAAGGAAGAACCCATGCCTGCCGCCCCGCTCGCCTCCGTGCTGTTCGTCTGTGTCCACAACGCAGGCCGATCCCAGATGGCCGCCGGTTTCCTCAACCACCTCGCGGGCGACCGGATCGAGGTCCGCTCCGCGGGCTCTCTGCCCGCCGATCAGGTCAACCCGGCCGCTGCCGAGGCGATGGACGAGGTCGGCATCGACATCGCAGCCCAGAAGCCGAAGGTCCTGACCACCGAGGCGGTACAGGCGTCCGACTACGTGATCACCATGGGCTGCGGCGACGCCTGCCCGATCTTCCCCGGCAAGAAGTACCTCGACTGGGCCCTGGAAGACCCCGCGGGCAAGGGCGTTGAGGCTGTGCGCCCGATCCGCGACGAGATCAAGACCCGCATCGAAGCCCTCATCGCCGAGATCGACGCCAAGCAGGAGGCATGACCCCCATGCCGCAGACCGACGACGTCCGCGACGTCATCGTCATAGGCTCCGGCCCCGCCGGATACACCGCCGCCCTCTACACCGCACGAGCTCAGCTCGAGCCGCTGCTGTTCGGCAGCTCCATCTTCGTCGGCGGCTCGCTCACCACCACCACCGAAGTCGAGAACTTCCCCGGCTTCCCCGAGGGCGTCGACGGCCCGGTCCTCATGGAGAACATGCGGGCCCAAGCGGAGAAGTTCGGCGCCGAGATGATCGACGACGACATCACAGCCGTCGATCTCACCGGCGACATCAAACTGCTGACCGACTCGTCCGGCATCGTCCACCGTGCGCGGACCGTGATCGTGGCGACCGGTTCCGGCTATCGCAAACTCGGCCTGTCGCGCGAGGACGAACTGTCCGGGCGCGGGGTGTCCTGGTGCGCGACGTGCGACGGTTTCTTCTTCCGTGACCGGGACATCGTCGTGGTCGGCGGCGGGGACACCGCCATGGAGGAAGCGACCTTCCTCACCCGCTTTGCCCGCTCCGTCACCATCGTGCACCGCCGCTCTACCCTCCGGGCGTCGAAGGTCATGCAGAACCGGGCCTTCGCCGACGACAAGATCTCCTTCGCCTTCGACAGCGAGATCGCCGAAATCAAGGAGAAAGACGGCATGCTCGCCGGCATCGTCCTGCGGGACGTCTTCACCGGCACTACCCGCAACCTGGACGTCACGGGGCTGTTCATCGCGATCGGCCACGACCCGCGCACCGAGCTGTTCCGCGGCCAACTCGACCTGGACGACCAGGGCTACATCAAGGTCGCTTCCCCGTCCACGCGGACGAACCTTCCCGGCGTCTTCGCGGCCGGGGACGTCGTCGACCACACCTACCGGCAGGCCATCACCGCTGCGGGCACCGGTGCGGCCGCGGCTCTGGACGCCGAGCGCGACCTTGCCGCGCGGAAGTCCGCGGAGGCCAAGCAGGAGCAAGCGACCGTCTTGCTGCCCTGAGTACGCGACACCGCGCGGGCTCGCCCCGAGGCAGTTCCTTGCCTCCGGCTCGGGCCCGCGCCGGTGTTGGCCAGCGCCCGCAGGCCGTTGTGGCGGGCCGGGCGGTGCTTTCGGGGGCGTGGACGCCGATGCAGATACAGGCCACCTCCCTCAAGGGTGATTCCCCTGGTCGCTGGTGGATCAACGCTGAGCTCATTGAAGATATAGGTGACATTATTTCAAGTGTCTATGCTTTTCGTGTTGGCCTCCAGCACAGCGCCCGGCCTGGCACTTGTCAGGTCGGTCGCTGTTGTTCCGAACGGCCGCGCATCTAGGAGGCGAGAGATGTTCCAGGGCACCATTCCGGGCCCCATGCGCTCTATCGTGAGGGAGACCGCCAGCAGCTGGCCGCGCGGTGAGGTGTACGTCCCGTGTTGCGGCAACTTCACCATCGAACGCAGCGTGGCTGGCATGGGCTTCGAGCTGCACTCCTCGGACGTTTCCATCTACACCAGCGCCGTCGGCCGATGGCTCACAAAGCAGCCCGTCGGCATCCGCCTCCGCGAGGAGAGTGCGGAGCAACTTCATTGGCTCGCACGCTCATTGGACGACGGAGTAGGAACCGTGGCCACATTGATGCTCGGCACGCGGTTCCTTGCAAGTGTCGGTCGCGAAGGACTCTGGAACGCACGAGTCGTGCGTTCCTACCGGGACCAGTGGAAGGTCAAGCACGCCGAGACTGTCCAGCGACTGTCCGCCGCCGACGTCGAGCTGGCCTCGTACACCGTTGAGGACGTTCGCTCCTGGCTGCTGAGGGTACCTCGCGAGGCTCCGGTCTGTTCCTTTCCTCCCTTCTACGGCGGCGGATACGAGAAGCTCTATGAGCCGCTGGATACGCACTTCACCTGGGACGCACCTGAGTACGAGCCACTGTCCGACGCTGACGTCGTCGACGTCCTCGGCGCGATCACCGACCGTCCGTACTGGCTCACCGCCTCGAACCACGATTTACCTGAGCTGCACCGATACCTGCGCGGCGTAATCAAGGCCACCCCGCGCGCAGCACCCTTCTACGTCTACGCCAGCGATGCGCCGACGCGCATCGTGGCTCCACGCCAGCCGATAGAGCCGGTCAAGGCGCCACGGCTGCGCGTCGGTGATGAACTGGTCGGGCCGCTGAAGCTCGCGATGCTCAAGCCCGGCCAGTTCAACGCCCTGCGGTCGCAGTACTTGAACCCGCGCATTACCCCGGGGGCAGCCAACCTCGCCGTCGCGGTCAAGGACGGTGCAGGCAGAGTGCTCGGCGTCTTCGCGATGGCGCCGAGCAGCTACACGCCCGACGAGGCTTACCTGCTCTCCGACTTCGCAGTTGCGCCGACGGACTACCCGCGGTTGTCGAAGCTCATCGTGCTCGCGGCAACGTCCAGCGAGGCGCGACTGCTGTGCCAGAGGGCCTTTTCGCGGCGCATCAGGGCGGTGTCCACCACGGCATTCAGCAACAACCCAGTGTCCATGAAGTACCGCGGGCTGCTCCGGCTGACGAAGCGCGGCCCGTCGAACGAGGGCGGCTGGAAGTACCAGCTCCAGTACCAAGGGGCCATGGGTGAGCACACGCTTGCCGAGGCCTTGGAGAAGTGGGCGAAGCGGTGGGGCGCCCGAGTGTCGACGATGAAGACGGGAGTCTGACCATGGAGGAGACGACGCAGCTTGCCCCGCCGCAGATGGTGCAGGGCGACCCGCGCGCGCTGACCCTGCTGGACCTGAACGCCAGGTTCCTGCCGCACGAGCAGTTCCAGCAGCTGGTCGCCAACATCAAGCGGGACGGGTGCCTCACCTCGACGCCCCTGGTATGGAACGACGCTGAGAACGGGCGGCTGATCGTGCTGTCCGGAAATCACCGGACGCTCGCAGCGATTGAGGCCGGCCTGACGTCGATCTGGTGGATGCAGATGGACGAGCCGCTTCCCCGGCAGCGGCAGATTGCGCTCCAGCTCTCGCATAACGCCATCGCAGGCCAGGACGATCCGGCGATCCTCAAGGAGCTGTACGAGGAGCTGGAGTCGGTGGAGTGGCGCCAGTACACGGGCCTGGACGACAAGGCTCTGGACCTGCTGGAGAAGGTCGACGTTTCCAGCCTCGGTGAGGCGAACCTCGACTTCGCCAGTGTGCAGCTGATGTTCCTGCCCGACGAGTTGGAGCGCGCGGAGGCGGCCTTCGATGCTGCTCGGGCCACGGGCTCGGCGGACCAACGGTGGCTGGCGGGGCTGGAACAATGCGCTGGAGACCTCCCGGGCCACGTACAAGATCGGCAACAGCGCGACGGCGCTGGGCGTGATTCTCACCGTGTTCGAACGGCACCTGGGCGAACTGGCCGAGGGTTGGTTCGACGCAGCCTCGGGTGAGCCGAACCGCAAGGGCACAGCGCCGCTGGAGACGGTGTTTGGCGTACGGGAGATCCCGGTGGAGACGGCGGCCGTCGTACGAGCTGCGATCGACCGGCTCGTGCAGGACGGCACCGTGCCAGAGAACGAGCCGTGGCGGGCGTTGGACGTGTTTGCTGCTCGGGTCCACTAGAGCCGGCCGTTGGCAGGAGGTGAGCGGTGGCTGAGGGCCCCGTGGAGCCCTGGGAGCGGCAGGCAGCAGAGTCGGTCCAGGCGTTCGAGGCGTTCGCTGTGTATCGCGATCTCGGCCCTGTGCGCAGTGTCACGAAGGCGGCACAGGAGTTGCATAAATCGCGCACTCTCCTGGGGCGGTGGTCGCGGCAGTACGCGTGGGTGATGCGGGCGACGGCCTACGACCGCGAGCTGGACCGTGTGTTCCTCGCCGAACAGCATCAGGCCCGCCGCGACATCGCCCGTCGGCACGCCAAGCTGGCGCAGGCGTTCCTGGGCAAGGCTGTGGCACGGCTCCAGGCCCTCGACCCCCGCGAACTGTCCCCCCCGACCTGCTGCGCTACTTCCAGGTCGCGGCCGAGATCGAGCGGCGGGCGGTCGGTGAGGTCCCAGTGGTGGCCGACGCGGCGGTGGAGGGGCAAGGGGCTGATGTAGCTGCCCTGACGGATGAGGAGCGTCGCGCTCGGATGAATCAGCTGCGGCGTGAACTGGAGCGGCGGCTGACGGAGGAGGGGCCGTGAGTCGGGGCCGGGCGAAGCGGCGGCTGATCGAGAACTTCGCCGATCCGAGGATGATGACCCTGGAGCAGCTGAAGACCGAGGTGGCTGATCTGGTACATGCCGATGAGCTGTCGGCGCGACGCTGGGCGTGCGGAGTGCCGGAATGCGATGGGTTGCCGCACGAAGGGTGGCTGCATCACCACGCACGTGCGGCACAGCGGCAGCCATTGTGGCTGTGGACGGTGTGGATGCTGCTCACCGGGCGCGGGTGGGGTAAGTCGCGGACGGCGGCCGAGATGGTGCGGGAGTGGGCCAAGGCACCGGGGTTGCAGATCGCGGTAGTGGCGAGGAACGCCACGCTGGTGCGTGACATCTGTTTCGAATCCCCGAAGTCTGGTCTGTTGTCGGTGATCCCGCCGGAAGAGGTGGCGAAGTACAACTCCTCGCTGGGTGAGACCACGCTCCGGCTGAAGAACGGCACGTTGTTTCGTGGGTTCGGTGCAGAGACGCCGGACAATCTGCGCGGTTGGGCCTTCGACAAGGCGTGGTGCGACGAGTACGCGGCTTGGTCGCGGCACACCGCACAGGAGGTCTACGACATGCTGTGGTTCTGTCTGCGCGAGGCGGAAACCCCGCAGGTCGTGATCTCTACGACGCCGAAGCCACTGCCGCACGTGAAGCGTCTCGTGGAGCGCGGTCGGGCACAGGAGAAGGCGCACCGGGAGGGCGGCGAACCGCCGCGGATGGTGCTCACGCGGGGGCACATGCGGGAGAACGACGCCAACTTGTCCGCGGCGGCGCGTGCGGAGTTGGAGGAGGAGTACGCCGGCACTCGGCTCGGGCGACAGGAACTGTCGGGCGAGCTACTGGAGGATGTCGAGGGCGCGCTGTGGCAGGGCTGGATGCTTGAGGTCGAGGGCTTCCGGCCTCGGCCGGAGCACCTGCCCGACCTTCAGCGCCTGGTGGTGGCCGTGGACCCGGCGACCAAGAGCCACGAGAACGCAGACATGACGGCCTTCACCGTGGCCGGGCGCGGGTATCCGGTGGAGTCGATGTTCGGAGACGATCGGCCGCGTGGCTACCTTCTGCACTGCGAACAGGCTCGGCACACGCCCACACAGGCCATGCAGCGTGCGGCGAAGCTATACCACGAGCACCGGGCGGACTGCGTGGTCATCGAGGCGAACAACGGTGGCGACTACCTGCCGGCGTTGTTAGAGCAGGTGGACCCGACAGTGAACTGGCGAATCGTCCATGCGACCCGCGGGAAGCGGGCACGGGCGGCTCCGGCTGCGCAGCTCTACGAGCAGGCTCGCGTTCACCACGTCGGCCCGGCTCGGGCGTTCGCCGAGCTGGAGGAGCAGATGACGACGTTCGTTGGCCAAGGGGAGACGGAGGACTCGCCGGACTTGCTGGACTCGGCGGTGTGGGCGCTGTGGGACCTGTTCCTTGACCCGACGATGCCACCTCCTCGTGGGGGCGATGACAAGCGACTCAGCGGTCGGCGGTGAGCGCGCCACCCGCTGGTGGGAATCGGTATCTGGACTGTGGTCTGGCGGAGCCTTCCGTTTGCCGGGGCCCGATCCGGAAATGGGCCCCGGCATCGCGGTTCAGACGGAGGTGGGGTCGTCAGGGTCGCGCATCAGGTGGTGCAGGGTGCGGCGGAGCCGCGCGCGTACGCGCCGTTTCAGGGCTCGCCATGCGGTCCGCATCTTGCGGATGTATCGCCTTCTGTACCAGTCGGCGATTGGGATGAGTACCACGATGGCCAGCAGGATCGCGAGCGGGAGATGCCAACGCGGTGGAAGCGGCAGGTGCACTTCTTGGGTACCTCGCTGAGTGATGGCGGCAGCCTGCCGCCTCTTACTCGGTGAGGTCAGGCGGCAGACACACGCGTGTGGGGTAGGGCCAGGGGATCGCTGGCCAATGTGGGAGCACGAGGAACCCGCGGCGCCGCGAGGCGGATCACTCCGCATGGTGACGTATCTACGCGGGGGATGGTGCTGGTGAACTCGTAGTGGACCACGCCCAGAATCAGGTCCAACAGATCGCGCAAACGGACGATCCGCTTACTGAGGGCTACTTCCTGCTTCCACAACAGTGGATCGATGCATTGGCCCTCATCGACTGGCCGCAGACGTGGTTGTCGACGGTTGAGGGTGGTAGTGATGCCGGGAAGCCCTGAATCGGCCTCTAGCCTGGCAAGCAGGCGTTCAGTCAGTTCGTCGACAGAGATGCCGTAGTTTCGCTGCGTCTTGATCTGCTGCCAGACCCCGCTGCGCTTTCGGTCGGCGTCAAGCAGCTGAAGTATCACTTGGCCAGCAACTGCGGTCTTCCCCAACCCGGTGGCCATGGTCAGGGTGCTGTGGGGATCGATGCCAACATCCATGAGCGCGGTTGTGGCTAGGACGTTGTTCGAACGGGCGCTGACCTTGGCCAGGGAGTCCGAGTATCGGAGTCTCGGGGGGTGCGCAGGCGGCTCACCCGAGACGGTCACGGCCGCCCCACGACCGCTCCAGTGGTGGAGTGATCGTGTCGGAACGGTCTCATCGGACATGTGCGTCATGGTACTGCAGGGCTCACATGCTGCCTGGCGCGTTCGATGTCACTGATGGTTCCGGCGTTGTACAGCGTGAACGAGTGCTGATCACCTTTTGGTTCGGAGCTACGCTGTGCGGTGGCGTGGGGGCCGAACTTCCTGGAGCGGACGTGGGCCTGCGCCAATTCGTTATCGACGCCTGGTCATGGCTGAACTACAAGCCGGTCATGGCCGATGCCAGCCGCCAAGCGAGCCGATCATTTCCCGAACTTGCGGCATCGTGGCTACCCCCGCATGAGATGCGACGGCTCGCGGCGTACAAGGTCTTGGCGAGTTATGACAACAACCAGGCCGGGCAGCTCGCGGCGGCCTCGGGGGACGAATTGGCGCTGGAGCGGCGCGAGCTCGGCGACGCGGCGAACTTGGTCGATACGGCGCTCGGCTACCTGCTCGGCTCGGACCAGCAGATTGCCGTGGCGGGAGCTGAGCGCGCCGACGAGGAGGTCCCCGAGCCGGGCGCGACAGAGGCCGCGGCCGCGCAGGAGCGGTTGCGGAAGTGGGCAGATCAGGAGCTGCTGACGCTCCGGGTACAGCAGGCGGAGCGCGCTGCTGTGCTGCTGGGCGACAGCGTGTACGCGCGGGCATGGAACCCGGAGAAGCAGCGTCCAACACTGAGGGTGTACGACCCCGGTTTCTACTTCCCGCAGTGGGAGGACGACCGGGACCAGGACTTTCCGAGCAGGGTTCATCTGGCGTGGGAGCTACCGGAGGACGAGGAAGCGGGGCTGAAGGCCAGGGTGCGCCGTGTGACGTACGAGCTGGGGCCAATCTCTGAGGGCGACGTGCATGTTGTGCGTGAGTACCCATGGCAGCCGGGCCAGTCGTCGAACATGACGTGTTTCCTGACGGATGCCGAGTGGCTGCTGGAAGACCTGAAGCGTGGGGAGACACTGGATCGGTTGCCGATGGACAAGGCGGCGTTTCGGGTGCGGCCAGACGGCACGGAGCTGAACCGGCTGGACCTGCTGATCGACTTCTTGCCGGTCATCCACATCACGAACACTGTCCCGGAGAGCGGGGAGCACTGGGGCCGGTCGGCGATCGCCCGCGTGCTCCAGGGCTTGGACGAACTGGCCGCGACCGACTCGGATAGCTCGGCCGCTTCCGCGACGACGGGCACCCCGATCATCGGGCTTGCCGGGGCTCGGCTGCCGGTCGACCGGGCGACGGGCAGGCCGGAGAAGTTGAAGGTGGAAGCGGGCGCGGTGTGGCAGCTCGGTGAGTCCGGGCGTATGGACGCGCTGGACACGTCGCCCCAGCTGGCGGAGCTGCGCGCGCGGGTGGAGCATCTGTTGGACCGGATCGCGTCGAACTCGCGGATCACAGCAGCAGGATTGGGCATGCTGGATGCCTCGGAGGTGCCCTCGGGGTACGCGTTCAAGCTGGCGCTTGCGCCGTTGGATGCACTGGTGGGCGCCATGCGGCTGGTCAGGGAACACAAGTACCGGCTGTTGTTCAAGTTCGTACAGCGGCTGTACCAGGCCGGCCGAGCCGAGGGGTGGACGGCCAGGGAGTCGTTCTCGGTGCGATTGACGTGGGCACCGCACACGCCCACCGACCGCGCCGCAGTGCTGGACGAAGTCGTTAAGGCGTACGGGGCGGGGGTGCTCTCGTTGGAGACGGCGGTGCAGACGCTCTTGGACGCGGGCTATCGGATCAACGACGCGTCGCAGGAGGTGGCGCGTATCCAGGCGGCGGTGCGGCAGGATGTGCAGGTTCCGAAACTGGAGCAACCTGCTGCGGCCACCACCGACGAAGCGTCTGAGGTTACGAGGGTGCTTCCGGATCCCTGACCCCCAACGAGCGTTAAAGGATGGGGCGGCGATGACGCGTAAAACTCAACGGGCCCCCGTTGGATCGTCTAGGCTTTCGGTGTCCGTCAAGTTATAAGCGTCAGTTGTGCCGCCACACGATTGACCGAAGGTGGGGGCCGACCGCCAACGGCCCGACCACATTGCTCCAAGACGCGAGCCAGTCGCGCCCAGCGTAGACAGCGGGGCCCTGCTCCGTGACCAGAGCAGGGCCCCTTGGGGAGCGGCCTTTCAGCGGCTGGCGACCATGGCGATTAGAGCGCCATGGTCGCCAGCTACAGCGCCATGTCCAAAAGCTTGGCCGTCACCGCTGAGGCGATTGCTCCAACGATGATCAAGGCCAACTCGCGTCGCCCGAGCTTCTCGACCAGTTCCCCTAAATGCCGTCGCATCGGCTACCTCCACTGAATCGCGCCGGACCTGGTGTCCGGGGGCAGGTGCGGCAGAGGAGGCGCCGTGCCGTGGCACGCGGTCAGAGTACGCGTAGTTGCTGCCGCCCGGTGGCCAGTTCGGCAATTGTGCGCTAAGGGGTTGGCCTTCGTGCTGCGCAGGAGAGCTACACTGATCGGCAGCGCGGGGGCGCGCACCAGGAGGAGTTGCATGGTCTGGCCCTTGCCGACTCGCCGTCCTGTCGGCTACCGCCGCGATGGGCGGCCGATCTACCCGATTCTCGGTGCCTCCTCGGAGGACGAGGCGAGCGAGCGACTGGACGATGCGGGCGATGTGGAGCCCGCCCAAGTGACGGTAACCCAGGAACGCCTCGGCAAGTTGTTGACTCGGGAGAAGCAGCAGGGCGAGCGGGCCGCGATCAAGCGTCTGCTGGCGACTCTCGGGTTCGAGAATCCGAAGGACCTCACGCAGTTCGTGACGGCACAGCGTGAGGCCGAACAGGCTGCTCTGTCGGAAGTCGAGCGGCGAGAGCAGGCCGCAGCGGAGAGAGAGTTGCAGGCCACTCAACGCGAGGAGGCCGCTGCCGAGCGGGAGCGTGCGGCGATACGACGCGCGGTGCTGGTGGCGCTGGGAGCCAAGGGCGATGACCTTGCAGACGCCGAGCGGCTGCTGGCAACAGACGATGAGGCCGACGAGGCCCAGGTCGCGGCGGCAGGGGAGGCGCTGCGAGTACGACGTCCCGAGCTGTTCGGTGATGTACGCACCCCGGTGTCGGCGGCGCCGGACGGTGCCCCAGCTGGTCGGGGGCCGTCACGTACGGCGCCAGCACGTCGGCCGGGTTCGTCCGGGCTGGAGATGGCCCGGCGACGGGGCCTCGTCGCCACCGAATAGCAGAGGACCGGCCTGCTGAGCAGCAGGTAGAGGGGACCACGCCCCTGACTCCCGTGGACGGCACCGCCCTCATGTGCGGTGTGCGGACAGTAACCCGCATTCGTCCATAGGAGACGGCATGACCATTCAGCCCGTGACGACTTCGGAAACCCTGATCGCCAACCGCGAGTGGCTGGCGGCACTGCACGGGACCGACTCGACCGACAGCATCACCCTCGATCTGAACCTGTTCACCGAGGGCGTGCACTACCAGTGTGGTGATGGGTGCGAGCCTTATGGCCGGGTGCTCTCCGGTGTGCCGGTCGGGAAGGTCACCGAGAGCAAGCTGTACGGGCCGTACGATCCGGATGCGGTGTGCGGCCGGCAGGTTCTCCGCGGCTTCGTGTTCGCCGAGGTCCCGTTCGCACCGGGGCAGACACGGATTCCGGCCGCACTGCTGTGGCACGGGTCGGTGCGCTCGGCGAAGGTTCCGGGCGGCATCGACGTGTCTCAGGTCGCCTGGCACCCGCGGGGTGCGCAGATCCGCTTCGTGTAAGCGGGGGCGTGCGCTGTGACGATCCAGGACCTGTTGAAGGACGTCTCGGTGGCGGACCTCACGACGTTTGCGCGTGCGGTCCCCTCGCCGAAGGACTTCCTCCTTACGCAGACGATCTTCCCAACACGGGAACTGCCGGAGGTCAAGTGGCGGGTTAGGGACTCCGGCCGGTACGTGAACGTCGCGAAGTACCGCAGCTTCGATGCCAGCGTTCCGTTCGCGACCCGCGAGGCGTGGCAGACCTCCCGCGAGGGCGCGCTGCCCGCGCTCGGGCAGAAGCTCGTGGTGGGCGAGCAGGAGCAGATCCTGCTCGAAGCCTCGCGCGGCTCGGATCAGGATCGGCTGATCGAGCTGCTGTATGACGACGTCGAACGGCACGTCGAGGCGATCCGCTCTCGGCTGGAACTGGCCGCCGGTGATGTCCTTGCGGACGGCCGCTTCTCGCTCGTGCAGGAGAACGGCCTGACGCTGGAGGTGAACTGGAACGTCCCGGCCGAGAACATGCCGGTCGCCGCCCGCCCGTGGTCCGATCCTGCGTCCGATCCGATCGCCGATGAGCTGCGGTGGATTCAGCACCTGGACGACATCGGCGCCCCGGAGCCGGAGCTGGTGCTCACCAGCCGGAAGGCGTTCAGCTACCTCGCGGCGAACAACGCCTATCGGGCCGCGTACTACGGGTCGGTGAACCCGTCGACGACGCCGACGGCCACGCTGACCCCCCAGCAGATCAACGTGGTGCGCGGCAACTACAACCTGCCGCCGATCCAGTTCTACAAGGCGCAGGTCAGGGTCGACGGCAAGCCCCGCAAGGTGCTGCCCGAGGACCTGTGGATTCTGGTGCCGCCGGAGCGGGAGAAGTGGGCGCAGACCATGCTCGGTGTGACGGCCGAGGCGCTGGTTCTCTCTCGCGGCACCAACCCGGAGATCATCAGGGAGGACGCGCCGGGCTTGATCATCACCCGTGGTGTGCAGGATGACCCGGTTCAGATCTGGACCAAGGGCGCCGCGGTCGGCATGCCGGTCATGCACACCCCGGACGCGCACATCGTCGCGAAGGTGCTGTGATGCCGGTGCGCCGTCTGGTCGCCGCTGTGTATGTGAAGGACCCGTCCACGTGGAAGGACTTGGTCCTGCTGCCAGGCGAGAGCCCGGCCCCGGAGATCGCCGCGCTGGTGACGAACCCGGATGCCTGGGATACGCCGCCAGAAGAAGCGGAAGAGGCTGAGCTGCGGTCGGTCGCTGTCGGCGAGCCGGACCCGACTGCGGGCGTGGCCGAGGTGGCGGACGAGAAGGGCGAGGCCGACGGAGGCGGCGCGAAGAAAGCACCGTCGCGGCGGCCGCGCTCGTCCGCTTCGTAATACGCTCGCCCGCACGGCCCGGAGCCGGTCCCCCGTTCTGGCTCCGGGCCGTGCCTCACGTGAGGGATGTGAACCTGGTGGACGAATTCCAGCGGTCCTGGCTGCTCGCCCAGCTCGGCCCGGAGACCGACCCGGCGGACCTGGAGCGCCGGTTTTTCCGGCTGCGGTCGGTACGCGCGGTCGCGCTGGAGGTACTGGGCGAGCGGCGTGCGAGGCTGCTCGCCGACCCGCTGAAGGTCTCCGTAGACGGCGTGGTGACCATGGACCTGCAGGAGAACCTGCGCGGAATCGAGCGGCAGATCGACGCCGTACGACAGGCGCCAGGCCCAGATGACCCGGAGGGCGAAGTCGCCGATGGCGCCACCCTGGCGACCACGTTGATGGTGTCGACACGCCACTACCGGTAGAAGGAGTTCTTTGTTCAGCGGAGATCGAGCACCATGACGTCATATAGTGGGGAATCCGGGAACGGCAACCTTTCCCCAGCGTGCCGATAGCCCCACTTCTCATACATTGTCCTGAGTCGCGGGCGCTCCCGACGGACCAACAGTTGTGCGCACTGCTCTTGACGATGACTTATCAGCTCAGAGTGCATCACCTGGGAAATACCTCGGCGACGCCACTTCTGTCGAAGCATGTTCTCGCACAACTTGAACGTGACCCCATCACGGTCCGCAAACCCGTAGGTGAAACCTGCGACCTCTTCGCCAACCTCGGCGATCACGCAGGCCCAGCCTGGAGCGGAAGTATGGCCCTCCAGTCGCTCTTCAAAACGTTCCATCGAGAAGAATGGATTGGTTTCGATATCGTCCGCATACGCCTCGGAATACACATCCAGTATGGTGTCTCGGATATCCTGCAACCGTTCGCGGGTGTAATAGACAGTCGTCAGCAGGTCTGCGGACATTTCGCCACCGCCTCGTATCGGTCGGAGAACTCCGCAGCCCCTACCGGGCTGCGGACGAGCAGGTCATCGCGGAGTTGCCGCAGTCGCTGGCCGATGCGAGGGCTTCGGACCTCAGACAAGAGGGCAAGCGCATTGTTCCCGGCGGCGATAGCCGCTTCGAGCTCGCCAGCAGCAACCAAACTCCGGCCTAGGCGTACATGGGCCGCCAGGTGATTCCTCCTCAGTGAGGTTGACTGGACAAAGGTCAGAGCCTCGCGGGCTGCATCTACCGCACTTCCGTACTGACGCAGGTCCATAAAGCACAGTGCTGTGGCGCTGGATACCTCGCCAGCGTTGAAAAAGCCTAGCCAGCGTTGTGGCTCGGCGGGCTCGCGGTCCAGGTCTTGCTCGGCCCGGAGTAACGAACGGCCGCACCAGCCCCTCTCGCCAGATACTGCATGCCCTTGGGCGACGCGGGTGTGCAGCAGTGCCGAGAGCTGCCCATCTCGACGTCCTCTGGTTTCATCCAATGCCGTCCGAGCAATTGCTACCGCTTCGCTCCCGTGGCCTAGCATGTATGCCTGATGAGACATGGAAGACCAGATCCGGGCCTGGAGTAGCTTATTCCGGGCCAGAATGGCGTAGCGCAGCGCCGTGTTCCACCAACTTCGGGCTACGTCATGTTGGCCGGCATCGAACGCGAACCAGCCAGTACTGGTGGCTATCTCGCCCAGCGCCTGGTAGAGGCGTTTTTGGACGTTGCCGCTGCAGGTGCAGCGATGGGCGTTGTTTTCGACGTATTTGATGTAGCGGGTCGTGATCTCGACTAATTGGGCCCCCCCGTGCCGGTCGTCGATCTTGTGGAGCTTCGCAGTTGCGGCCTGGATGCGGTGGACGTCGGCCATGCCAAGTCGGCCAGCGTCAGGCATGGGTGGGAGGGCGAGGACGCCTCCGGTGAGGCCGAGGACGAATTGCCGGCGGAGCACGGGCGGTTCCTGGAGCTGGAGGGGTGTTGATGGTTGAACCGTAACCCCGGCGAGCCCTGTTGCGGGAGGGAGGAACCCCAGTTCGGCAGCTGATCGGCTGAAGATGGTCTCAAGTGCGAGGCGGCTGTGGTCGCGTGGCCAGGTCACTTGTCCTGATAACCATCGACGCACATGACGTGCAGCGCATTTCCCCGGCGTGCCACTGAGGCGTTCCACGGCGGTGTTCACCGCCTCGGCCAGGCCCTCGTGTGTGAATCCATACTCAGCCATGAGCTGTCGAAGGATGGCGTTCGGTAGGAGTTGGTCGGGCATCGGCTCTCCCTGCGGCGACGCCAGACACAGTAGCCAAGTGGTGGCAGAACGTGAAGAAAAGTGTCCTCGTCGCGTGAAGTAGACGGCGCCTGACTGTCCTTTCTCAGGTAAGCCCCACGGCGAGACGCTGGGTTGGCCGCAGGGTCACCTCCGTGGTCCTGAACAGCCGTGGAGCGCAGCATGACTACCAGAGCCGAATCGTGGACGCCGCCCAGGAGACTCCCGTGATGGCATCCACTTGGCCTCCGAGCCTTCGTGATGGGCCGGGAATGGCGCACGTGTACGCATACCTGCTTCGATGGCCGATCTGGATCGAGTCCCAGCGAGTTGGACCTGAGCAGGTCGCCAACGTGGTCGCGGAGCACCGACATCCGTCCCTGACGTCGGCCTGTAGGGGATTCGATGCCGTGCGGGTCCCGTATGCCGCGGGAAGGCACGCGCTTATGACCGCCGAACGGAAGGGGGCGGTTCCGTGTTTTCGCGTCGGCCGCCACGCCTTCACTTTCCTCGTCGAGCCCGGCACCGGGGACAGCGTTGCCGACCTGGTTGGTTCCGGTCTCGAGGTTCTGTCTGGCGACAACGCCAGGATTGAGCTGCCTCCGACTGCTGGAGTGCACTGGGACACGCCCCCGTGGCGCGTCGAGGCGGCGCAAGCTGTGGAACTGCGTGCCGCTGGCGATTTGCGCAAGACCCTGGTCGACGCGTTGCACCTGTACCCCGCCCAGGAGGTGAGTGGTGACAGGCACGGCTCTTGACGGCACTGGAAGGCGTAGAACACAGAAAGTCGTCCCCTGGACACCTCCACTGGACACGGAATCCCCCGAGCGCATCCTGACCAAGCTGCAGACCTGGACGCCTGTCGATTGGGAGGCGGCCTTCGAGGACCTGGCCAGCTTCCTGTATTGCCAGGCGCCTGAGGGCAGCAAGACGGGGGAACTCGCTGCTTCACAGACCTGCGGCTGCACTGGTCTCCATACCGCGATGCCTCTCACGTGGTCGAGTGGGGTGAAGTGGCGCCCACGTGTGGCGAAGCCGTTCGCAACTGCTTCTACGGCTACAGCGACACCATGAGATCGCCTATCTCCTCCATCGCGGCCAAGCGCAGAACCGAGATTCCCTCTTCGACGTGGCCTTTCCGGTCCCCCGCTGGTTGTGGCCCCGTCGAAGAGGGGCCGTACCCGCCCCGACAGATCTGAGAGGAGAGCGGCCATGTGCCGGCACGATCCCCCATGCCCCACCGGCGAGGAGCCCGATCATCAGGCGGCTCGACTCGTAGCGCATCACCCGGAGCAGGGTTGGAGCCTGTTCTCCAACGGTGTCGTGAGTTTCGACGACACGGGCGCCCTGGGTCCGGGTGGCGAGATTATCCTTCCTCACCGCCCGGTCACTTCCGAAGAGGCAACCGCGTGAGCTTACGCCAGTTCTACTGGAATGGGTTGCATGTGCCTTTCATCTCGCCCTGGTCGGGCGAGACGGTGCTTCCGGGCACCATCGTTCGGGGTCGCAGTATCGGTGGTGAGGGGATCGGCTACCAGGACGAGGACAGCAGGGTCGACCGCAAGGCGGGTGTCTTGTGGGTCAGGTATTCGGCCGTGCGCGGAGTCGGCCAGCCTTTGCTCGCCCGTGTGCACGCCTTGCGGCAGAGGCAGGCGATGAATCGCATGCTGTGCCAAGTCTGCGGCAGGTCCACTGTCGGCCGACACGATGAGCGGCATCTGTTCTTGGTGCGCGCCGCGACAGGGCAGCCTGTAGGGAAATTTCCAGGCTGCTTAAATGCTAGACACCCGCCTCTGTAGGACCGCCGATTTCAGCGATTTCCAAGCGGGTCCGCCAGTGGGCGGGACACCTAGCACGGGTGAAGTCGAGAGCTCGCGTCCGGCGTAACGGACCTCGGCGGGCCTCAATCGCACCATCCAGAGAGAATTGAGGAAGATGGAGAAGCTGAAAAAGGGTGCCCGAATCACAGGTGGCGACCGCGAAGAACTCGCGAAAGAGATGAAGGGGAAATATGACTTAGGTGCCGGTATGCGGGAATTGGCTAAAGAGTACGGTCGCTCTTTCGGCTTTGTGCAGAAGCTGCTTGACGAAGCCGGTGCGGATCGTCGCCACCGTGGTGGGGCAGCGCAGGCGAAAACGCCCTCACTCACAGCCCCTGGATACCCCGGCATCGAGGGGGCCTACCTGGCTCTGCTGAGGCAGGTCTCCGAGGGGCACGAGCACCGCATCGCCCCGCGAGGCAACACGGCCCACGAGGTGATCGGCGTGGGCTTCCGCCTGCCGAACCCGCGCGAGCGGCTGCCCTACCTTGCACAGCGCAAGATCAACCCTGTCTTCCACTTCGCTGAGGCACTTTGGTACCTGGCTGGCCGCCGGGACCTGGAGCTGATCGGCTACTACGCGCCCTCGATGAGTTCCAGCTCCTCCGATGGTGTCCACCTCGGCGGGTCGGCGTACGGGTACGCCCTTTTCAACCCTGCCGAGGGCGAGACCGTCTCGCCCTTCGACCGTGTCCTGGAGCTGCTGCGCACCGAGACGGACAGCAAGCGCGGATACCTCCCGGTCTTCGCCGCCCGCGAGCTGGCGATCCCCGACAACCCGGACATGGCGTGCCTGGCCGGTCTCCATCTCCTTCCACGCGACGGACACCTGCACATGGTGTGCAACATGCGGGCCAACGATCTGGACTGCGGGCTGCTGTCGGACGTGTTCTCCTTCACCACTCTCCAGGAGTACGCGGCCATCCAGCTCGGCCTGGAACTGGGCACGTACACGCACTTCATCGGCTCAGCGCACGTCTGCGACCGCAACGCCGAGCGCGTCAAGCGGGTCCTGAACGAAGCGCACATCCAGCGCAGCCGTCCGCACTTCCCCTTCCCTGCGATGCCGACGAACACCACGCTGGCGACACTCGCGCGCGTCCTCGAGCACGAAGAGGTGCTGCGTACGAACAAGGCCCACTACAGCGCCGCCCGCATCAAGGGCTCTGGCCTGGAGCCGTACTGGCAGCAGATCCTCCTCCTGTTCGAGGTCTACCGGCAGATCCAGCACGACCAGGCCGACGTCGTGAGCCCGGACGTGCTCGACGCTCTGGAGCCGGGCTTTCGCTGGCTCGTCCGCCACCGCTGGCCCGCCTGCGCTGGGGGCGACCGGTGAACAGGAAACCGCCGAGCGGCGCCGTTGTAGCGGGCATCGACTTCGACCGGTGGGCCGTCATCTTGTGCAAGCCGGATGCCGTCGAGCGCGGCCTGGTTGACGCTGTCCTGGACCGGATCGCCGCAGATGGTGTCACCGTGTCGGGCCGCCTGGATGTCACGGCCCAGGCGTGGCAGGCGCACGTCGTCTACCGCGACCTGCTCGCGCATGCCAAACACGCGCCCCGCGACATCCCCTCCTGGCTGGACGACATGTACACCGACCGTCCCGTGGCTGTGGCGCTCGCGCACGGCGAGCCAGGCATCCATGCGCGGCTGCGTCAGCTCATCGGCCACACCGACCCGACCCGGGCCGCGCCTGGCACGATCCGCAGCGACCTCGGGGAAGACAGTCTGGCGGCCGCGCTCGCCGAGAAGCGCCTCGTGCGCAACCTCGTCCACACCAGCGACGACCCAGAAGCCGCCCGCCGCGACTTCGGGACTTGGAACCGCAGTGCGCACCGCAGCACCGACGCCCCCGACTTCGACCGATGTGTCGTCATCTTATGCAAGCCAGATGCTGTTGAGCGCGGCCTGGTTGACGCCGTCCTGGACCGGATCGCCGCGGCCGGTGTCACGGTGTCGGGCCGCCTGGATCTGACCGTCCAGGCGTGGCAGGCCCACATCCACTACTGGGACCTGCTCGTGGATGCCGACTGGTTCCCCGACCGCGACATCCCCGCGTGCCTGGACGCGATGTACGCCAGTCGCCCCGTCACGGTGGCACTGGCCCACGGGGAGCCGGGCGTGCATGACCGCCTTCGACAGCTGCTTGGGCACTTCGACCCGACCCGGGCCGCGCCGGGCACGATCCGCGGCGACCTCGGGGAGGACAGTCTGGCGGCCGCACTCGCCGAGAAGCGCCTCGTGCGCAACCTCGTCCACACCAGCGACGACCCGGATGCCGCCCGCCGCGACTTCGGCACCTGGTTCGGCGCCAATCGCCGCGCCCTGCTCACCCTGCCAACCGCCCCGCGCCAGCGCACGTCCTTCGAAAACTGACCGCAGCCGTTAGCCAGGCGTAGAAAATCGCGCGACTGACCGCTGCTGCGTGCCCGTCCCCTTGCTTGCCTGCGGTACGAATTATCCAACAGAGCCCCCCCCACCCCGGTTAGCTGCTTGGGAATGCGAGCGACCGGGATGGGCGCAATCACCAGAATAAGAAAGGAAGAGAAAGTCAAGATGAGGAACCTGATCAGGAAATTGACTGCATTGTCGTGCGCCGGTTGCTCGTGGTGCGGCGGCTCGTGCTGGGTGACGGACCCCAGCGGCACGCGGTGGCCCTGCATTGAGTGTAACCCTCAGTAGCAGGGAAGGCTTTCGGTCGAGCCCGGCCAGTTATCCGGATGCGGCGGACAAGAACACGTCCACGAGCTTGTCCGCTGCATCCGGGCATGCGTGAGCCCTGATCGCGGTCACCATCGCCTCCCGCCGCGCCGAAGGCTCTGGCGCCTGGCTGACGTCCGCGCTCGTCGCCCCCGCATCCGCCGATATCTCGCTGCGGCCAAGCGGGCGTCGCGGCGCTCGCCGAGGAGTTCGGGGTGCGCTCGCGGGGTCAGTAGCAGCGGAGCCCGCTCAGTGCGCTTAACTTTGGTTTGGCCGACACCAAGAGAGCATGCCCAGATTTGCGACCTCGTTTCGACCGAAACAAAGTCACAGGCCGGTTTTCTCCGGCTCGCCTACGTGCCTGAAGACCCTTTGGATAATTTCAAGGCACGGCCCCTCGGGGGCACTTGACGAATTTACCTTCGCCCGATTCCGGACCGTAAATACCCCTTCCTCTCGAACCGGAGGCCGCCATGAGCGAACCTGTCCCGTTTCAGCACCGCTCCTTACCGATCCTCGCCCCGGAGAAGATCGGTGAGCTGAAGCCTGCCCTGGCGGACGTGATCGAGTACCGCAAGTCTGGGCTCTCCCTGAACTGGATCATCGGCTGCCCGCTGGAGTGCGGGTACTGCGTCCGGCATCTCTTCGACAACTTCGAGATGAAGTTGCCCCGTCGGCTGATGAGCGATCAGGCAGCGGTCAGCGCATTGGTCGATCATCCCTACTTCCGGCCGCACAAGACGCCCATCCAGCTCCTCAACCGGGCGACGGACCCCATGCTGCCGGCCGTCAAACCGCACCTGTTCACCGTGCTGCGGAACCTGGACGACCAGGGCCTGACCAACCACGTTCTGGTCATCACCCGCTGGCGCGTCGAGCCCGAGGACTGCGCCGTCCTCAACAGCTTCAAGCACCTGCGCCTGACCGTCCTGGTCACCCACTCCGGCATCGACAACGAGGCCATCGAGCCGGTGGACTCCGACATCGCGGCCGCGAGCCTGCGCATCCTCTACGAGCACGCCGAGCGGTACCGCACCATCTTGTACTGGCGCCCGATCGTGCCCGGACTCAATGACAGCGATGCACACCTGGCGCGGGCACGCGAGTTGTCGGAGCACGCCCACGCCACCGTCTTCACCGGCCTGTTCTTCCGCCAGGAGATCGCCGCGTACTACCAGGTGCACGGGCTGCCCATGCCGTACGAGGACACGGCCCGGCGCAAGATCATGCCCGCGGCAGCCGAGCAGCGGGTACTCGACTACTTCCACACGCCCGACAACGTCTCCGCTCCGTTTGGGGCACTGTTCCGCAAGACGTCCTGCGGCGTGGCCTACGCCCACCAAGAGGCCGACTACAACGGCCACTACGGCATCAGGGAACTGTGCGACATCTGCCCCCGGGACCAGCTCGCGCTGTGCAAGGCGGCCTGGGTCAAGCCCGACCTCGCCCACGTCACCGAGGAGGCCCGAGCCCTTGGCGCGGCCGGGCCCGTTGAGATCGCTGACCGGGCCATCATCGTGGAGGGCCTGGACGAGCCGCCGCGCTACTACCTCCAGCACGGGTTCGGCTTCCAGTGCCACGACCGCGAGAAGCCTCACCACTACCGCCAGCACGGCCGCGCCCCCATCGGCTGGCCGGCGGGGAACGGAACACCTGCACCATGAACTTCGCCACCTGGCCCGCACTGCTCGTCGTCGATGTGGAAGGCAACGGCACCACCCCGCCCGACCTGGTCGAGGTCGCAGCCCTTCCCATTCGCGGCGGCGGGCCGGACACGAGCACGGCCGGGGCGTGGCTGATCCGCCCGCCCCGGCCCGTCACCCCCTTCGCAGCCCGGGTACACGGCCTGACCAACGAGACACTGGCGAACTCACCCAGGTGGGAGGAGATCGCCGACAAAGTCCACGAGCTCCTAGGAGAGGCGTGGATCTGCGCCCACAACGCGCATATCGACTACCGCGCGCTGAAAGCGCACCTGCCGAAGTGGGAGCCGACCGGAGTCCTGGACACGCTCCGCCTCGCCAAGGCCACGTACAAGGACCTGCCCGGCTACCGCCTCGACGACCTGATCAAGCACACCAAGCCGGACCTCACGGCCGCGCCTGCCCAGCGGCACCGTGCCACCTACGACGCCTACGCCACAGCACAGATCCTCATGGCCATGGCCGCCCACTACGAGACCTGGGATCAACTCGTCGCCGCGGCCGTACCCCCCGGCCTGCCCGGCGCCCCCGAACCCGAAAAGGACCCCACTCTGTGGTGACCCCACCCATCCGTATCGGGGTGCTCGGCACCCACTCCACCGGCAAGACCACCTTGCTCAAGCGAATCCAGATGGAGCTGCGCGGCCACGGTCTCACCGTGGCCCGCACGGGCCGACTCGCCAAACGTGCCGCCGCCATCGGCCTCCCGAAGATGCAGCACCACACCACGGCGTCCACCGAGTGGATCATCACCCAGGGCATCGCCGACGAGATCACGGCCGCGGCCCAGGGCGCCGAAGTCATCCTCGCGGACCGCGCCTCCTTCGACGCCCTCGCGTACTACCACGCCGCCCTGGAGTACCGCGGTGAGCACCCTCACCGGCTGGAAAGGGAACGGCTGCGGCTGCTGGCCTCCACGCAGGCACCGAAGTATCACCTTCTCCTCGCCACCGTGCTGGACACGGACGTACCGGTCGATCAGAGCCACGACTACAACCCCCGCTACCGCACACTGGTCGACCGCCACGTCCATGCCCTTCTCTCTGACGACGCGATCCCGCACCAGCGGGTCACCAGCGACACCCACAGTCAGGCACACGCCATCGAACGCGCACTCCAGCTCTGCCTCCAGGAGGCCCCCGTATGACCGTCGCGCCGCCCGCGGGCACCATCACCATCGCCGGGAAGACCGTCTCCCGCCTCGGCTTAGGCACCATGCGCCTGACCAGCCCCGGCATCTGGGGCGACCCAAAGGACCGCGACACCGCGATCAGCGTGCTCCGTCAGGCCGTCCACACCCACGGCATCACACACATCGACACCGCGGACGCCTACGGCCCCCACACCGTCGAGCACCTGATCCACGATGCCCTCCACCCCTACCCCGAACACGTCCTGATCGCCACAAAGGTCGGCCTGCTCCGCCCCGCCCCGAACGTGTGGACCCCGCACGGCCACCCCGCCTACCTCCGGGCCTGCGTCGAAGCGAGCCTGCGCCGCCTCGGCCTCGAACGGCTGGAGCTCTGCTACCTCCACCGCATCGACCCACAGGTGCCGCTTGACGACCAAATCGCCGTCATGCAAGCCCTGCAGGACGAGGGCAAGATCGGGCACATCGGCCTGTCGAAAGTGACCCCGGAGGACATCCGCATGGTGCGCAAGAAGCTCACCATCGCGGCCGTGCAGAACGTCCTCAATATGGCCGACCGACATGACCCGACCCTCGAACTGTGCCGAGATCTCGGGATCCCGTACGTGCCATACCGCCCGCTCAGGGCCGGGAACCTCGCACATCAAGCGGATATCGGTGTTGCTCTGCACTGGTTGTTGCAGCTTGGTGACCACATTGCACCGATCCCTGGTACCAGCTCGCCCAAGCATTTGCGTGAGCTCGTGAGTGCTGTAAGTAGTGCGTGGGCGTGATGCACGCGCCCATGTCGTCCAGGTCCACCACCATCCGGCTGGCTCGCCGCACCGAGCCGTCAAGCTGGAGTCCGGGCGAAGACCGTGCCGTATGAGAACTGGCGGCCACCGGTGGTTGGGGTGGCCTTACTCGTGCCCGTCGAAGGCGACCAGTTACTCGTCACCGACATGACCGGGCGAGGTGACATCCTCCTGCCCGCTGGCCCGGTCTACGACAAGCAGACGCCGGAGCAAGCCGCGCAAGCGGTCTTGCGCGGAGCATCGAGCGGTCTGGTCCATCGGCAGGTCGCTGTTGACTGTGTTCAGATGCGCCGTCGAAAGGTGATCACACACATCGTGGCGACCAAGTACCTCGCCCGCACCGACGTGGCCCATCTCACCTACCGCGACGGACGAGCGATCATCCGGGCACTCCCCATCGCACCCGTCACTGCGAACCTCTCAAAGCGGGCACAAGCATGGGTCTTTGCCGGGCTCCAAGCCCTTGCAGACGATGAGATGGTCAGTCTTGAAGCGGGAGTCGTATGCCGCACCAAGCCTACTTCGATCTTCGCGTCAGGCTGGCAATGAGGGGGCTCTGGTGCTGAGTGCGCACAATCGGTACTAGGGCGTGTGCCGAGTTCAGATCTTTAGACGGGCTGGAGGCTGCGGAGCCAGATGACGGCTCCGCGTAAGTCGAGTCCGGCCAGGTAGCTGGCCGGGGTCTTGTCGTAGCGGGTGGCGAGCCCGCGCCATTCCTTGATCTTGTTGATGCAGCGTTCGGCCGTGTTGCGCTCCTTGTACAAGGCCGCATCGTGGCTGACGGGGCGTCCGCCACGTGAGCCGCGCTTCTTGCGGTTGGCGGCCTGGTCGGTCTTCTCCGGGATCACTGCCCGGATCTTGCGTCGGCGCAGGTAGGCGCGGTTGGCGCGGGACGAGTATGCCTTGTCCGCGGCGACCGCGTCGGGGCGGGTGCGGGGGCGGCCCACCGGCCCGCGCACCTTGATGCGTTCCAGAACGGCGGTGAAACGGGGACTGTCGGCGGGCTGGCCGGGCGTGAGGACGAAGGACAGCGGACGGCAGCGGCAGTCCGCCGACAGGTGCACCTTGCTGGTCAACCCGCCACGGGAACGGACCAGTTTGGCAGCGTGGAGACGGCCTTGCGACGCCGGCGCAGACGCTGACGCTTCTCACGGGCCTCGTCCGGCGCCTCGTCGCGGTCGACTATCGAGGCGTTTTGCCCCTTTGGAGAAGCCCCTTTTCCTCGGCGACGGCCTTCTCCAGCGTCTCCAGCAGTTCCGGGTCCAGCATCATCCCCGCCGCGTGGTGGTGAGCCCAGGCAGACGTGGAGTCCACGCTCACCAGCCCGAGCTCCGCCTGCCCCCCCGGGCGGCGGCCTCAGCGATCACCGCTTCCATCAGCGCCTGGAAGACCCCCGCACCGGCCCACAGGTGGAACCGCCCGTAGACGGTGACCAGGACCCGTGTTGCTGGGGCATGTCCCGCCACGGACTGCCCGTACGGAACCGCCACATCACGCCGTTCACCAGTCGCCGCAGGTCAGGAATCGGACCGCGCTCGCCCAGCGGCAGCAACGGCTCAATCACCGCCCACTCGTCGTCCGTGAGATCACCCCGAGCCATCCCGCCTGTTTACCGCCCCGGATCCAGCCAGGGCAGCAGAACGTCCAGACTCGTGATCCGAACTCGGTAAACGTCTAAGAGTGCGCGCGGACCCACACCTGCCTATCCTGAATCTGCGGTGTCTTCCTCGCGTCCAGAAGAAGGGGATGCGGCGCATTGGCAGCGGCGTATGGCTATCCCGAGACCCGAGACACCCGCACAGCCGAGACGCCTACTGTCAGGAGCGGGCATGGCTGATCGCGCAACGATGGAGCATATCTGGGAAGCCCACACCGCCGGCGAGTTCGTGGCGCAGGACGTGGAGGCTACGATGGCCACGATGGACGACGACCCCATCGTCGTCCATGTGCCGACCGCCATGGGCGGTAGTGGGTACGACGGCGTCAAGGACTTCTACGCACGCTGGTTCATTGGACGGAACCCGGACGATTTCACTGTGCGTTCGATATCCCGCACGGTGGGAGACGACAGCCTCGTAGACGAAATGATCGTGTCGTTCACCCACGACATCGAGGTGCCCTGGATTCTGCCCGGATTGGCACCCACCGGGCAGCAGGTCCGTATACCCGTCATCGCCGTCGTGGACTTCCGAGGCCCGCGTGTGCGGAGCGAGCGCATCTACTGGGATCAAACGGCGGTGCTCGCGCAGACGCAGTTGCTGAACGACGACATCGTCCGGCGCCTGCCCGTGGTCACCACACCGTTGGACGTACTGGACGGCAGGGTCCCCCTCAACCAGCTGACGTCGCCCCGCCTCGATGTCGAACCGTGAAGGTCAATCCTCTCGAACCCGGAACCGGTCGTAGATCGTCGACCAGCATCCGTACCGGCGCGGAACGTCGCGCCAGGGCTCCCCGTTCGGAACCTCCACATCACCGCATTGAAGTAGGTAGCTGCGCAGGTCAGGGATCGGCCCACGTTCGCCCAACGGCAGATGCGGCTCGATCAACTCCCATCGGCATCAGCCACATCACCACGCGTCACAGATCGTTCCTGCAGCAGCCGGAAGCCTCCCGGGAGCCGAAGCAACCCACCAGTGATCTGAACTCAGAACAGGCCCTAGGGGCACCTTGCTGCTGCCATGCGGTACGGCGTCGCGCACGCCTGAGGTGTCCGACAGCGGTTCTAGCGTCAGCTGAATGGACCACCACGACTCTGGCAAGCACCACGTACGGATCACCGCCCATGGCGACGAAGCCACCGTCGAGGTCGACGGCGAACAAGTAGATCCGCGTGTCCTCGGTGCGTACACCATCACCCAAATCCTGGGCGAGCCCGCACACGTTCTCCTTCACGTCACCGATGGCGGCAGCAACCGTTGGTCCGGGATGGCCCATGTCTCCGTCGCTGATGGGACGGACCCCGGTCCGGCAGCGGCCGTGTTCCTCGACGCCATCGATGCGGAGGAGCTGGAGTCTGCCGCGCTCGCCCGCTCCGATCTTGGCACGGGACCGCACTCGCTGACGAAGGCCATGCTCACCCAGCTCGGGGAGTGGGCTCGTGGCGTTTGACGTGGGCGGGGTGCGGCGCGTCGTCGGCCGCATCCTGGACGACAAGCTCGAAGTTTGGCGCGACAGCGCGGGGCGCGCGGACGACTACCTGGACGAGAACACGGGGAAGCTCGTGGCGCCGACACCGGATGAGGCGCTGATCTGGGATGGGCTCGGCGCGGTGATGCCGCTAGGGCGACCCGCGATCACCAAGCCGCTCGGCAGTGCGGTTGCCAAGGAACCACCGACGACGGACTACCAGGCGGTGCTGCCCGTGCAAGCCCCCGAATTGCGGCCTGATGACGTGATCCGCGTCGCCGGATCGGTACGGCCGGGTGGTCCCCGAGATCCGCAGCTCGTTGACCGACGCTTCCGCGTCTCCGACAAGGCCATCGGTACGCACAGCGTGGTGCGCATCGTCCGGGTGCAGGTGATCGACTGATGGCCCCGGCGAACCCGCACCCGAACGCACACCCAGACGCGACCGCGTTCCGTGATCCGATCGCGTTGGCTGCCGCACTGACCCGCATGGGGCCGGCCGCGCGAGCCCGTACGCGCACCATCGCGCGGCACCACGCGATGCTGCTGCGCGTCCGTATCCAGCGCAACGCCTCCGGCCGACCGGGTCCACGAGTGATCACTGGTCAGTACCGTGCTTCCTGGGACGTACGGATGCGCATCGGTGGCAGTCAGGTGACGGCGGAGGTGTTCTCCGACGCTCCGCAGGCCCGAAGGTTGGAATACGGCTTCGTCGGTGTCGACTTGCTCGGCCGCCACTATCGACAGCCGCCCTTCCCGCACGTCGAGCCCGCCTTCCGACAGACACAGCCCGCCTTCGCTCAGGCTCTCGTAGACGGGGTACTGCCATGAGTGCGGCGCGCCTGCCGGTCACCCGCGCGCTTGCCGCCCTCATCGCCAAGACCACCGATCGTCCCTGCGGTATCGGGGAACTTCCCCGTGTCCAAGGGGACTTAGGGGAGTGGGCGCCCTCCTCTGTGCCGTACACCATCCTCGATTCGCTGCCAGGCGACTTCAGCGGCCCGCCTCTCTGGGACTGGCACGCGGACGCTGCCTGGTCCTACCAAGTGACCTCAGTTGGAGAGCGTGCTGACCAAGTGCAGTGGCTCGCCGATCGCGTACGCGCCGCAGTCGTCGGTCGGACCGACGATGGATGGGCCAATGACCTGCACGTCCATGAAGCACGCGTGGCCGACAGGGAGTTGTACTACGACGCCGCAGGAGACCAGTCGGTGTCGGCGGCAGGCGCGATCGTGTCCTACGTGCAGCGGTTCACGATCACGGTGACCCCTGCGTAGGAAGCGCATCTGCTGATCCTCACCGCGGAGGCCCGCGCGGACGCTAGGCCCCAGGCCAGGCGAACCCCCTTTGGAACCTCAAGGGGCAGGGCCTCGGCACGGGACGCTGCCCCAGAAGCGGGAGCGGACCTGTGTCCCTGAAGAGGTCGTCTACCACCCACACCCGATTCCTCCGGCGTGGCATCTCCAAGATCTACTGGCTCAAGAAGATCAATGATCCGAAGTGGCCGACCCGCTCGGAGATCTCCGAGCCCAACCGGTTCGACCTGACCAACGCCGTCTCGGACATCGAGGGCTGGGCGCTGGAGAACGACCCCATCGAGACCCCCGACATGGGCAGCACCTTCAATAGCTCAATCCCCGGCAACGACAAGGCCGAGAACTCCAGCCTGACTTTCTACGAGGACCGGCACTCCGACGAGATCGAGCAGCACCTCCCCAAGGGCGCGAAGGGCTACGTCGTCCTGCTCCGCAAGGGGGACATCCCCGGCTCGCGCTCCGTCGACGTGTTCCCCGTCCAGGTCGCGACCCGCGCGGCGACCTACTCGACCGGCAACGAGGCCGCCAAGTTCAAGGTTGACTTCACGATCACCGACGAACCGTCGCTCGACTCCGTGGTACCCGAGGCGTTCCACACTCTGCCCGAGCCGGTGCCGCAGGAGGACTGCGACGACAATCACGAGCACGGCCACCACGATCACAACGGTGACCACCTCGACGTCACCGTCACGAGCACCACCAAGACCGCTGCCACGGTCCGCGAGCACAGCGACGAGGAGTGAGCATGACTCGCCCCTCTCCGGCCAAGCGCCCGCCGTCCCTCTCCACTGCCTCGTCGGCGGAGGGGGCCTGGGAAGCCAAGATGGACCGCCTGCGCCACCGCGCCCGACCGCAGAACAAACTCCGAATCTGCGACGACGACCGGCTGCGCCAGCGGTTTGCGGAGACCGAGCAGGCTGCCAGGAGTGCCCGTTTCGTGGCCGAGGCCAATCCCGGTGATGAGCAGGCCGTCCAGCAGGCTGATGTCACTGCTGCCGCGTACGAAGATGCCAAGGCCGCACTGGATGCCGCGTCGGACTTCCTCACCTTCCGTGCCCTGCCGCGTCCGGTGCTCGAGGAGCTGATTGCTCAGCATCCGCCAACCGAGCAGCAGAACAATGAGGGCGCGGTCTTCAACCCGGACACCTTCCCCGCGGCGCTGGTCGCGGCTGCCTCGGTAGACGGCATGAGCCGTGAGGAAGCTGAGGAGCTGCTGAACACCTGGTCGGCGCCGGACGCCAACGCGTTGTGGGACGCGGTCTGGCAGGTCCAGCAGGAAAGCCGGGTGGAGTTGGGAAAAGACTGAGCCGCGACCCGCAGCTGCGTACCGAGCTGGAGCTGTGCGAGCGGTTCCGGATCCCCCACTCGCAGTTTCTCGGCGGCGACGGTCGGTGGACGGAGCTGGACCGGGCCAAGGCGGTGGCGTGGGTGGAGTGGCAGCGGTCGGTGTGTCCTGAGTGCCACACCCGGCTGGAGGAGTGGGACCACAAGCGCGGTGGTGACCCCCACGCCTATGTCACTGACACCCTGCGCTGCCCCGGCTGCGAGCTGATCGAGCAGGAGCGTGACCACGTCCCCCAGGACCGATCCGGCTACGGCGTGAAGATCCAACTCTTGCCACGCGCGCAGTACCGCGAACTCCCCTGATCAACCCCCGCACGACTATGTAAGGAGGTCGACCTGCGGTGGCCGGGTTCACCCTGACCGTGGCGATGCGTGCCGAAGTCCGCGACCTGATCGCGGGAACTCGCGCTGCCTCCGGCCAGATGCGGACCCTCGCCGACCGTACCGACGCCGCCCACCGGTCCCTCGCCCGCCTGGACGCGAGCGGGGTCCGGCTCGCCAGCCAGTTCGCCGCGCTCAACCGCTCTGTGCGTTCGGCTGTCGGCGAGCTGAACCGGATCTCCGCCCGCGCCTCGGCCGCTCGTGCCAGCCTTCGAGCAACCGGAGACGACGGGGCACGCTCCATGTCCCGACTCCAGCGCGCCATGGCTGGCGTGGGCAGACGCGGCATCTCCACCACCAACCTGCTCGCGGGTGGCGGCCTGCTCCTCGGCGCCGGCGAGATGGTGGAGGAGGGCAACCGCTACCAGCGGCAGATGAACCTCTTCCGCGCAGTGAACGACGCCACCGCAGCGCAGATGAAGCGCGCCGCCGTGGTCGCCCAGGAGCTTGGCAACGACCTGAGGCCGCAGCGGCTTCGCCGGCGGCCGCCTCGGCTATCTCGCCGTCATGCGCTGGGCCGGGTGGGGCGTGATCACCGTGCCGCTCCCCGGCGGGCTGTGGGCTGCCTGCCACCCCGACTACCGGGACAAGCCCCCCTCCTGACCCCTCCGCACCCGGACCGCCCTCCGCGAGCCGGGTCAGCCGACTCTGAAAGGCCAACTGCACCGTGAAGTTCCCGGTAGACGACACCACACTCAGCGCCTGGGCCTCCCTCCTCAATCTCACCGAAGAGCAGACAGCAGCCACGCTCGAAGAAATCGAACAGACCCTGCGCGTTGGCTACGTACACCGCCCCACCGACCTCCGGCACTTGAGCTTCGAGAAGCTGACCGCAGAGATGGACATCGACGAGTTGGCCCTCATGTTCCTCGTCACCGGCCTTCGGCAGGCCGGGCACCCCGAGGCAGCCAATGCCGTCGAGATACGTGGCCTCGTGGCCCGCCTCGAGGCCAAGCCTCCATCCGACTGATCGCCACCTCAGCACCCCACGCCGCCCCGGCAGCGCACCGCGCACCGGGGCGGCTCCATGCGCGCACCCAGAGGAGACTCCGTGTCCGATGATGACATGGCCCTGCCACGGGCCGCCGCGCCTGCTGAGGCCCGGCCCATACCGAGCTGGGCGAAGAAAGCCCCGCCCAAGTCGAACACCGCCGTACGAGCCCCCGTCAAGACCACCTGGCGCAAGGGCTTCGCCCCGCGCGACCCCCACGACCACGCCCGCGAGATCGCGGAGAGCGTCATCGACGCCTGGTACCAGAGCTACGGCGGCAGCAGCATCGACATCCCCATCGGAACCGTCGCCGCGCTCGCGCTCCTTCGCCAGCCTGCAGAGATCGGCAACGGTCTGGCCGACTGGATACTCAACCGCCAGCCGCACGAACTGCCCCAACTCTTCAAAGAGATCTACCTCGGCCACTGGGTCAAGCGCCCCGACCTGATCAACCGCGCCCTGCGTTTGCACGACTGGGCCTGGAACCCCGACCCCGACACCCAGCAGCTCCAGGCCGTCCAGGCCGTCACCCACCGCGTCATCAACCAGGGCCTGTTGGACCTCACCGGCCACGACGACCCATACATGCGCGCGGAGTCCGATGTCCTCAGCCCGCTCCTCACCGGCCTGCGCCACAAGAGCGACAAGAAGTGGCGCGGCGAGTACCACACGCCGGCGTGCGTCGCAGACCTGATGGCCAACATGCTCGTCGACAAGGAATTCGCCCGGCCCAACCTGGCCATCCGCGACCCGGCCGTCGGCTCGGGCACGATGTTCCGCTCCGTTGCCCAACGTCTCCGCGACTTCGGCCTCAACCCACACGACTACCACTGGTACGGCAACGACGTTGACGCCCTCGCCGCAGCCTGCGCCGCCGTCAACACGATCATCTGGGACCTCGGCCCGCGCGCCCACATCGGGTGTGCCGACTCCATCGCCCTCGAAGACGGCGGCTACGCCAAGACGCTCGCCGAAGCCAAGGACGCCTTCGAGCAACGCGACAAGTACGTAGGCACCGCCACCGCCATCGTCGCTTCCCGCCGTGCCTTCCGTCTCCTGGACGAGCTCATGGAGACGGCCGCCGCATGACCGATGAGCACGACCTCGTACGACCCCGAGCCACCCCCGCACGACGACCCCGCAGGCCCTCGTTCGTGCAGGCCAAGACCGCCAGTGCCGCCTATCCGATAGACGATCTCGCCCCCTACCTGGAACCGCCCTGGATCAAGGAGGACACCGACACCCCCGACCGCACCGCCATTTACACCCACCCCGAAGGCCACCACATCGGCCTACGCCTCCAGTCCGGCGACCTGATCATCCAAGCCTGGATCACCGCAGGTCCCAATCTGCCGCCGCTCCCGACTGGCACCGCAGAGGAGAAAGCCGAAGCCCAGGCCGCCAACGACGCCCGCCTACAGCCGGGACGCACTTGGCACCGCACCATCCCGACCCGCCACGCCAAGGACCTGACGACGGCGGTTAGCAGCCTCCTGCACGACCAGCTCATACCTGCGCTCACCAAGAAGCCCAGGTTCGCGCGCACCGTCAGCTACGCCGCCAAGGCCCAGCCGAACGCCCAGGACTCGGCACCCGGAACGAAGAAGGGGCGCTCCACCGACAAGAACCCCCATCCGACAAGACCGGCACGGCCCCAAAGAACAAGGAGACCGAAGAGTGATTCCTCCCCAGCGCAAGCTCACCATCCGCAGCATGGCCAACGTCGCCGAGGTCCTGCCATTCATACTCGGCCACTACCCCGACGACAGCATCGTCTTCCACTGTCCCGGACCCCGCTTCATCGATGGGCCGAGTATGACCTGCCCACTGCCTGAGGACCCGACCCACTGGCTTGAGATTGCCCACATTGCCGCACGAAAGTTCATGCGCTACGCCCTCGCCAAAGGCAAGGGTTTCTACTGTGACGTCATCATCTATCTCTGCCGTGACCCTCGGCCTGGCCAGAACGCGGAGGACACTGCCGAACTCCTTCGCAGCATGGCCGACTGGCTGGTCGATGCGATCGCCGAACACCGTGGCACCCCGCAGCTGACTCTCGGACTTGTTGAGGGACGCTGGTGGGCATACAGCTGCGATCTGCCTGGATGTTGTGAGGGCGAACCCCTCCCTGCTCTCGATGACCCCAACAGTGCCGCTGCACAGCTCATCCGACTCGGCTTCTCACCTGGCCGGCGGACCTCGGAGATCGCGAAGGAGTTCCAGCCAGACGATGCCGATCGCACTGAGCAACAGCGCCGTGCGCTCGACAACGAGGCCGCGGCATGGAGCTCTCAATGCCTCACCGACGAAGGGCAAGACGTCGTACTCCGTGCCACGAATGCCTTGCTCGAATCTGCGATGAGCGCCTTCCGCGACGGTGCCACGGAACTCGCGGACGACATAGCCGCCCGGCTCATCCACGGTCTACACGATGAGTTGGCGCACGACCACGGCATGGAATTCGCCGAGGACGACGACCTTCCCCATGCCCGGCGTCTCTGGGCCTTCCTCGCCCGCCGGTGCATCCCGCCCTACACCGAGGCCGCGGTGCCCGTTCTCACGTTGTTCGCATGGATCGCATGGCGGCAGGAGGACATCCTCGCCGCACGACTTGCCCTTACGCAGGCCCTCACCGCCGACCCTGACTACGAACTGGCCGACGTACTCAACTACGCCATCAACAGCGAAGTCGATCCGCGGGGGCTGCTTGAGACTGCGCGTAAGAACCGGGCCCGACGGTTGAAGGACACATAGCGCACCGGCATCCAGACGAACTGAACAATTCGCGGCCCCGGCATTCTGCCGGGGCCGCCCCAAGCAGAGGTACCAGGTATGCCTCCAGAAGAATCCGCCGATGCCGTCACGCGGCAGACCTCCTACCTCCCGAGGCGCCAGAACCAGGCGGTCCGCGCACTCCCTCGCTTCGCCGCCATACGCCGCAATGTCCGATCCTTCAGCTTTGGCGGCGGCTGGCAGTCCATGGCGGCCCTCGTGCTCGCTGCCCGTGGCGAGCTGGACTACCGCACGTTCATCATGGCCAACGTCGGCGACGACTCTGAGAATCCCGGGACCGTCCGGTACCTGCACCAGTACGCCTTGCCGTTCGCCGTCGAGCACGGCCTTGAACTGGCCGTGGTGGACCGTGTTATGAAGCGCACCGGAGAGGTCCGTACGCTGTACCAGGACCTGACTCGAGAAGGCTCCCGTTCGCTAAAAGTCCCTGTGCGGATGTCCAACGGGGCGCCGGGCACTCGCTCGTGCACGGTCGAGTTCAAAATCAAGGTTGTTGGTGACGAACTCAAGCGGCGCGGTGCCAGCGCAGAGTATCCCGCCACGGTTGGCATTGGCATCACCCTGGATGAGATCCACCGGGCGAACACACGTCACTGCGAACCGCATGAGCGGATCGAGTACCCGCTCTTGGAGCGCGGTATCCGTCGAATCGACTGTGCTCGGATCATCCGCTCAGCAGGTCTGCCGGTGCCGCCCAAGAGCTCGTGCTGGTTCTGCCCCTTCCATCGTCCTGAGAGGTGGCAGGAGATGCGCCGTACGGAGCCTGAGCTGTTCGCGAAGGCGTGCCAGCTTGAGGATCTGCTCAACGGTCGACGTGACGAGCTCGGCAAGGACCACGTCTATCTGACCGCCTTCGGCAAGCCTCTGCGAGAGGCCATCGGCGATGGCGCGGATCCCCTGCCGTTCGATGCATACGGCATGGGCTGTGATTCTGGCTGGTGCATGACCTGATCACGCCCCGGGAGGCGGCTGGGACGTGCGAGGTGGTGCCCTCGAAGCAGAGTGGTTTGAGTTAACGGTCGGCGAAGACTCCCTGGCGCATGCCGGTGGCCTGGCCGACCTCGATGAGGTAACCGTCGGGGTCGCGCATATAGCAGCGCAGTTCGGCCTTGCGGTCGAGGGGTTCCGTGAGGAACTCCGCTCCTCTGGCCACAGCGGCGGCGTAAAAGGCGTCGATGTCGGCGACACGGACGTTCAGGAAGCTGGCCACGGTGTCACTGTTCTCCGGCGGCGCAAGGGTCACACCAGGCTTGTCCGGGGTGGGCCCACCTCCAGGGTTCATGATGATCCAGCTGTTAGCCACCTTCACGATGGTTGGGTTCTCCTCCAGCACGACCTCGCCGCCGAAGATGTCGGCGTAGAAGCGCCTCGATCTCGCGACGTCGCGCACGGTCAGGAAGTGGGTGAGGAGGAGCCCCTGCTCAGGGGCAGGCAGGTTGCCGGGAGTCGTCATCGCCGTCGCCCTTTCTTGCAAGTGGAGAGCCAGACCGACCACACCGGGCTGCACTCTGCTCATACCCTGTTCGTTTTCCCTGGGTAACCCAGTGGGAGTGGGATATGCGCCCGAATGGAGTAATGACGCACTACGCTCTTACTAGGCGGCTGACCTGTGAAAACGCCGTCCGGCTCCTCCCTCGGGCGAAGAGGGTGGAGCCCTTTTCGTCGGTAAGGCACTCCGCTGCGCTCTTGTTCGGTATGCCCCTGCTCACAGCAGTGGTCGGCCTCCAGGAGCCCGGCGAGAGGGGCCTGTAGGGGCCCAAGAGGGGCCCAGGGGCCAGCCAGGGGCCGGAAGGACCAGGAAAGATCAGGAAAGGGCGGGTCTTTGCCGGACGGAAATACGGCGCTGACCTGCGGAAAAGGGAAGCATGAGGCAGGATCGGGAAGATCACGGACGATCGTCAAAGGACTCATAATCCGTCGGCCGTGGGTTCGAGTCCCACCCGCCCCACCGCGACAGGTCTCTGACCTGCGGAAACATCGCAGCGGGGGTGCGGATTCAGGGCTTTGGGCCAACGGACTGAATCCGCTGCTCGCGAGTTCGACGCCGTGGCATGGCCAGCAGACTCCCGCTCAGCACGAGCTGACCGGTGTCCGGTTGGGGATCCCTTACATACACGGCCGATCCGGCAGGGGTATCACGATCGCCTCGGAAGACAGCGCCGCGAGATCCTTGGGTGGCCCGAAGCCCGCGCCGATCCGACGTCGAGCGCTCAGCGCTTGGTCTCGTACCTGGTCAGCACCACGCCGTCGGGAAACGTCCGGGTCTCCACCAGGCTCAGGTTCACCCATTTGTCCAGGGCTGTGAAGAACGGCGTGCCGCCGCCCACCAGGGCCGGATGGGTGACGATCGCGTACTCGTCGATCAGCCCGGCCCGCATGGCCGCCGCGGCGAGTGTGGCACCGCCGATATCCATGGGGCCGCCGTCGTCGGCCTTGAGCCTGGTGATCTCGGTTACCGCGTCGCCGGTGACCAGACGGGTGTTCCAGTCGACCGTGCTGGTCGTAGAGGAGAACACCACCTTCGGCATGTCCCGCCAGCGGCCGGCGTACTCGATCGCCGCCGGTGTGGCATCCGGCTGCTTGTCGGCGGTCGGCCAGTGGGAGCTCATCGTCTCCCACAGCTTGCGCCCGTACAGCGCCAGGCCGGTCGCGTCCACCCGGTCGGACCACCACTGGAACAGCTCGTTGCTCGGCACGCTCCAGCCGAGGTCGTCGCCGGGCGCGGCGATGTAGCCGTCCAGGCTCATGTTCATGGCAAAGGTCAGTTTCCGCATGGCGTCAGCCTCCCGTGAGTCGGTATTCGACGTACAGACCAGCACGGCCCCGGTGTCCTAGCTCAGACACCAGCCGCAAAGTAGCGGCGTGATCACGTACTCGCCGCCGTGGCGGCCTGCTCGCTCGCGAAGCATCCGCCGGCCGAGCAGATCGCACACCTAAGGGTGACGGGGGCGAATGCGGCGTACGTCGTTGCTGATGGTCTGCGGCTGCTTCTGCGTATCGGCCCAGGTCGCCAGCAGGGTGAGAGCATCAGCGCTGGGCGTACCGGGATCTGCGGTGTAGGTGGTGATGGAGACGTGCGGGTCGCCGGGCAGTGCGAAGTCGTCGTACGCGAGGTTCATCGTTCCGACGGCCGGGTGGTGGACGACCTTGCGTCCGCGTGAGTGGCGGCGCACGTTGTGCTTGGCCCAGCGGGTGCTGAAATCGGGGCTGCGGGTGGTGAGTTCGCCGATGAGTTCGGTCACCTGCTGGTCCAGCGGGTCACGCCCGGCGGTCGCGCGCAGTATCGCGACCACCTGGTTCTTCGCCTCGTCGATGTCGGCGTAGAAGGCCTGCGCGCGCGGGTCGAGGAACACGTACCTGGCGAGGTTCGGTGGCTGCTGGCCCCCGGTGAACAGGTCGGCGTACAGAGCGCGGCCCAGGTCGTTGGCCGCGAGGAGGTCGAGGCGGCCGTTCTGCACCACGCCGGGAACGCTCATGGAGTCGAGGACCTGCTTCACCGACGCGGTGATGGAGGAGGGGCGCTTGGGGCGCTTGCGGAGTGAGCCGGGGCCGATGCTGCGTGCCAGGTCGTAGAGGTGGGCGCGCTCGTCGTCGTCGAGCTGCAGCGCACGGGCGATCGCGTCGAGGACGCTCTCGGACGCGCCGCCGAGCCGGCCGCGCTCGATGCGGGTGTAGTACTCGACGCTGAGGTCGGCGAGCATCGCGACTTCCTCGCGCCGCAGTCCTTTGACGCGGCGGTTGCCTCCGATGTAGGGCAGCCCTGCCTGCTCGGGTGTGATCCTCGCCCTGCGGCTCATGAGAAAGCCCCGGATCTCCTGCTGGAACTCCATGACGTCAAGGCTAGGACGCCTGTTCCTGATGAGGGGGTCCCTGAGAGTGCCTGGCAGGCACCCGCGAGACGAGGGACGGTGAGGAGGAACCCCAGAAAATCTGTGTGAAAAGGAATGCCGCAAGTGCGTGGAGCTGTCATTCATGCCCCGGGCGATGTCCGGGTGGAAGAACGCGAGAATCCCACGATCGTGGCGCCGACGGATGCGATCATCCGCGTGTCGGCCGCCTGCGTGTGCGGTTCGGACCTGTGGGACTACCGCGGGATCAACGAGGTGACACAGCCGACCCCGATGGGTCACGAGTACGTCGGCGTGGTCACCGAGATCGGCGACGAGGTGCGGAACCTCGCGGTCGGGGACTTCGTCGTCGGTTCGTTCTTCGCCTCGGACAACACCTGTGAGATCTGTGAGGCCGGCTACCAGTCACGGTGCGCTCACGCCGAGTACGTCGGCGCCGGCGGGGCACAGGCGGAGTACCTGCGGGTGCCGCTGGCCGACGGCACCCTCGTGGCCACCCCCGGGACGCCGGACGACGACCTGATCCCCTCGCTGCTGGCCGCCTCCGACGTACTCGGGACGGGCTGGTTCGGTGCCGTGGCCGCCGAGGCCGGGCCGGGGAAGACCGTGGTCGTGGTCGGTGACGGTGCCGTGGGTCTGCTCGCCGTTCTGGCCGCGAAGCAGCTGGGCGCGGAGCGGATCATCGCGATGTCGCGGCACGCGTCGCGGCAGAAGCTCGCCCTCGAGTTCGGCGCCACCGACATCGTCACCGAGCGCGGTGACGAGGGCGTGGCCAGGATCAAGGAGCTGACCGGCGGATACGGCGCCCACAGTGTGATCGAGGCCGTCGGCACCCAGGAATCGATGATGCAGGCCATCCGCTCCACCCGCCCCGGCGGACACGTGGGATACGTGGGTGTGGTCCACGGGGTGGAGCTTCCCGGTGAGGAACTGTTCTTCGCCGACGTTCACCTGCACGGCGGCCCCGCCCCGGTGCGCCGGTTCCTGCCCGAGCTGATCCAGCTCATCTGGGACCGCAAGATCGACCCGGGCAAGGTCTTCGACCTCACCCTCCCGCTCGATCAGGTTGCTGAGGGATTCAAGGCGATGGACGAGCGCCGCGCCATCAAGACCCTGCTGAAGCCCTGACCCACCCCCCTGACCCTCACTCTTCGGATTCGACGGGAGAACCCTCATGAACCCCACCTACGACTTCTCCGGGCAGGTGGCTCTGGTCACCGGCGCCGCCTCCGGCATGGGGCTGGCCGCCGCCCGCGCCTTCGCCGCCTCCGGCGCCGCCGTGGTCCTGGCCGACCTCGACCCCGACGCCGTCCACAAGACGGCCAAGGAGATCACCGGCCGCGGCGGGCGGGCGATCGGTGTCGTCTGCGACGTCACGGACGAACAGCAGGCGGAAGCGGCGGTGCGGGCCGCGGTGACGGAGTACGGCCGCCTGGACATGGCGTTCAACAACGCCGGCATCCAGGTGCCGCCGACCGACGCGGCCGACGAGACGGCCGAGAACTTCGACCAGGTCAACGCCGTCAACCTGCGCGGTGTCTGGGCGGCGATGAAGCACGAACTGCGACAGATGCGTGAGCAGGGCAGCGGCGCCATCGTCAACTGCTCCTCCCTGGGCGGGCTCGTCGGGCTGCCCGAGCGCGCCGCCTACCATGCCTCCAAGCACGGCGTCGTCGGCCTGACCCGCAGCGCCGCGGTCGAGTACGCGCCCCGCGGCGTCCGCATCAACGCCGTGTGCCCCGGCGTCATCAACACCCCGATGGTCGCCGACATGGTCGAAAACCAGGCCGAGGCCATGGCCGGGATCATCAAGGAACAGCCCATCGGTCGCCTGGGCAGCGCGGACGAGGTCGCAGCAGCCGTCCTGTGGCTGTGCAGCCCCGGCGCCAGCTTCGTCATCGGAACGGCTCTCCCCGTCGACGGCGGCTTCACCGTCCACTGATACGGTGCCGGACAGGCCCCCGTCGCCGACGGCGGATACACCGCGTAGTGACCCCTTGGGTTGCGATCGCCTTCACGAGCGCGTCCGGGCCGTCTCGCGGGAAGCGGGGTTCGTCCGGCTGCCCGAGACCTACTTTGCGGCTGGTGTCTGAGCTAGGACGCCGGGGCCAGCGCGGCGCGCAAAAATCATCGGTGGGTCCACACTGCCGCAGTAAATACCGGATTTACTGCGGCGGAGCCCCTACCGTGATCATCGCGATCTGCGGCGGGTTCTCCGGCCGCCGCAGGCGAGGTGTACGCATTTACTGCGGCAGTGCCGGAGGGCGGGGCGAGCGTGGCGATCGAACCGGTGACCGAACTCGGAAGCGGGGGCGCGCTCCGGCTGCCGCGCGCCCGGGTGGTGCCCCTGTCCGCCCCGCCCTCGTCGTACACCCCGACCCGGCGCTGCCGGAAGTGCTGGCCGAGCTGGCGGCGGCGCGGGCGGACGAGATGGACGCCGATACCGTCAACCGGGAACTGTCCATCGCGCGCAAGGCGATCGGCTGGTGGCAGCGCCAGGGCTGGATCGACGGCAACCCGACGATCGGCATCGAGCGGCGGCCAGCACCGCCGGACCGCACCAAGGCCCTGGCCGAGAACCAGACCGCCGCCCTGTGGCGCCTGGACGTCGCAGTCCGGCACCGCCCAGCTCCTGCCCCGCCTCATCGCCCGCCGCACCCGCGGCCCGCTGTTCCTCACCGACCGGAAGGCCCCAGCCGGAACGCCGACACTCGACGTGTGCCCCGAGACCGGCCGGGCCCGGCTCTCCTACCGCCGGGCCGAGGAGATCTTCGAGGAGAACACCCGGCTGCTGGCCAACCCCCTCGCCTCACCCGAGGACATCGAGCACCTGGAGGCTGGACGCTCCACCGGCTCCGCCACAGTGCCCTGACGCACGACGCCGAGGACGGCATCTCCACCCCGATGCTGCTGGCCCCGCTCCCGCCACGCCTCCGTCCGCTCCCTTGAGCGGTACGCCCGCCCCGGCGTCGACGCCGTCGCCCGGCACGTCGCAGAACGCGACCCCGCCGCACGTCGCCGGACGTGAAACCCCTCGTTTGCGGCTGGTGACAGCGTTCTTACCGGCACCCCAAATCGCAAGCGCCGGTAGGGGAACTGATGTCAGGCTGCCTGGTAGTCGTACATGGGTGGCAACCCGAATACGCCGGAAAGGGGCCGTGAAGCCGCGGAATTGCTGTTCGGGGTTAGTGTCGGGCAGCTGGTCCGCGGTGGTTAGGCTGCTCGGGTCTTTGTCGCGTCGTGTTTCTTCGGGGTTGACGCATGGCCACCGGGATCGGTGCACGTCCGGCGCCCGCCTTGCGGCGGTACGTCGACTCGTATGTCAGTTTCGACCTTCGCGGGCTCCCGGCGGGGGTGCACTGCGGCCCGCCGAGTCGCGTTCTCACTGCGGTGATCAGCCTGTCAGCCCCTTTGGAGGTGGCGGCGGGCGTTGGCGACGGGTCACCGGTCACCCGATTCGGCAGTGTGGCCGGCGGTCTGATGTGCCGGTCCGTCGCGATCCACCACGACGGACGCCAGCAAGGTGTGAAGGTGGCGCTGACACCGCTCGGGGCTCGGGCCATCTACGGCATGCCCGCCGCTGTGCTCGCCCACCGACTGGTCCCACTGGACGAGCTTCTCGGAGCGCTTGGCGTCGAACTGGCCGACCGGCTCCTAGCGGCATCGACATGGGCGGCGCGGTTCACCGTACTGGACGAGTTGCTCCTGCGAGCTGTCGGTCGTGGCGCCTGCAGCGACCGTGTGCGGCGGATGCGCCCCGAGGTGGCCGAGGCCTGGCGCCGCCTCGTCGCCGCGCGGGGCTGCGTCCAGGTCGGTGCAGTCGCCGCGGAACTGGGCTGGAGCCGCCGGCACCTCACCGAACGGTTCCGCGGCGAGCTGGGCCTGTCGCCGAAAACCTTCGCCCGCGTTCTCCGCTTCGAGCACGCGCACGACCTGGCGACGGCGCGGGACCCGCTCCCGTGGGCCGATGTGGCGACCATCTCCGGCTACGCCGACCAGGCCCACCTCGTGCGGGACTGGAGCGAGTTCACAGGCCGAACGCCGACGGCCTGGCGTCACAGCGAGGTCCTCCTCGGGACCGGGTAGTCGCCGACCGACCGCCCGTCGCGTCGGCTTGTGTTCCCATTCCTTCAAGACCACCCGATCGCTGCGGTGTGACGATCGTCGGCATGAGACTCGTCAACGAACACAACGCCATCGACCTGCGGACCACCCCCGTGCACCTCGGACTGGGATCGACAGCGAAACCCGTCGAGGGCTTCGCCTGGGACCCGGAGGCGCTCCAGGCCTACAGCGCCGCGGTTGCGGCAGACGGCCCCGAGGGCCGGATGGTGATGATCTTCGACGGCGACGGCCCCGGCGACCATTGGGAAAACCACCCCGCCGGCGACGAACTGGTCGTCTGCCTCAGCGGGTCGGTTACGGTCACCCGCGACCTGGACGGAGTGCCCGACCGCGTTCTGCTCGGGCCCGGCGAGTCCACCATCAACCCGGCCGGGGTATGGCACGCGGTCGACATGACCGGGCCGACGTCCATCCTGACCATCACCGCCGGCCTCGGCACCGACCACCGTCCTCGCACCGACCCCCACCCGACCGAACGCGTCGGCGTGCCGGGACCGGAAGCATCATGACGACGCGCATCGCCTGCCTCGGCGACAGCCTCACCCGCGCGCTGATCAGCGTCGACTACCTGGACGTCCTCGGACGACGCCACCCTCCTGGTGATCTGCAGCTTGCCCGCTTCGGCGCCAACGGTGACTTCGCCTACAACCTCTTGCGGAGCCTCGACGCCGTCATCGCGAACCCGCCCGACGTCATCACCGTGTTGATCGGGACCAACGACGCCCGAGCGAGCCTTGCCGGCTACCGCGTCGATAAGGCCATGAAGCGCAAACAGCTCCCCGAACGCCCGTCAGCCGGCTGGTTCCAGCAGTGCCTGGGAGCCGTCGTCGAACGACTGCGAGCGGAGACCGACGCGACGATCGGTCTGCTGTCGCTCCCGGTTCTCGGCCAACAACTCGACGGAGCAGCGGCGCAGGCATCGCAGCGGTACAGCCGGATGATCGCCGAAGTCGCCACCACCAACAAAGTGACTTACCTTCCACTCCACGAACGCCAGATCGAGGAACTGCGCCAAGCGGACCCACCGCCGATTCCCTACCGGGAGGTGACCCCCGCAGCGGGCCTCGGCGTCCTCGTCCAACACGCCGTGCTTCGCCTCAACCTCGACACGATCTCGCGGCGCCGAAACCTCGTGCTCACGACCGACCACATCCACCAGAACAGCCGCGGCGCCACCCTGATCGCTGAGGTCATCGACGCCGGTCTCCTGACCCAGAACGCGTAGCTGGTTCCGGAGCCGCAGCCAGATGGATGCCAACTACCGCGCGGAGGTGACGTGCGATCCAGACGCCGGTGCCGGCGGCGAGCACGCCAGCACCGGCGATGCAGCCCCTTCCCGGCGTATTCGGTTCCCACCCCTACATGGTCCGCAACGACTGACAGAGCCGAGGCCCAGCCATCGCCGCCGTTGTTCACACTCACGGACAGCACAGCCTCGGGGCGAAGAACGGGCGCCGCCGCCGGCCTCTGGCGGCCGCGAGGGCGTAAGGCCGAACGGGGCGGCGGGAAAAGGGCAGGCTGGACACCCTCCGGGGCGGCCACCGAGACCGACAGACCGTGCGGCGTGATCATCGCAGTTCCTTGAGGGCTGCGATCAGGCGGGCGTGTCCGGTGCCGGGGGTGAGACGGGCCGCGTACAGCCGGTTGTCGGGGCCGCCGCCGTCGTAGCGGACCCGCCAGTTGCCCGCCGAGCCGACGATCAGGCCGTCGAACGTCAGCGGTGGTGGGGTGGCGCGGAGCAGGCGGTTGAGTTCGTGGACGGTGAGCAGGGTGCTGTCAGGGGCAAGTCCCAGTTCGTGGTGGCGCACCGGCCGCCGTCGGCCGTCCGGACCGTCGGGTGTCCACAGGTATCCCTTGGAGGAGCCGGAGTACATGCCCCAGGCGAACGGTCGATGCGGGGCGCGTCGCACGCCCCACAGGACGAACAGGGCGAGCAGCACGAGTGCGGTGCCCACCTCGATGATCTGGAGCCACACAGTGGCCGTCCTTCCCCGCGCCCGGTCAGAGCAAGTCGGCGTGCTCGTAGACCGAGACGTGGTACGTACAGCTGCCATCAGGTCCAGTTCGCCGAACCCGGCGTAGCGGAACCGGACATGCAGATGGTTCAGCTCCTGGCCGTCAGCGATCAGGTAGTGGGATTCGTATCGCTGCGCCGCCCGGTCCACCTGCCGGTGCCGCACGACCAGCGAGCCGTCGGAGGTGGGCAGTACCCGGCCGGCGGCCGACTGCGATGCGGACAGTGTCTCCGGCAGCAGGGCGTCGAAGACGAACACCCCGCCCGGTGTCAGGTGCCGCGCCGCCGCTTCGAAGCAGCGCAACTGTGCTTCCTGAGAGGGGATTTCGAAGAATGTTCCGCCCGCGAGGTAGATCAGCGAGTAGCTGCCGTCGACTGGTACCTCGGTGAAGTCGCCGATCGTCAGCCGGATGTGCTCGCCACCTGGCCGGGAGCGCAGTTCGGCGGCCATCGCCTGTGAGCCGTCGAAGACGGGTTCCCCGCGCCCCCCGACTTCGCTGGAAGGGAAATCCGCTGCGGCAGGGTTCGAGTCATCTCGCCGAGCTGGTGTGACGTCCCCGTCAGGCCGGTGGCGTCGTCCAATCAGGGCGGTGTCGGGACGCGGTCGGGACACAAGGATAGGAACAGACCGACAAAGACGAAGGGGTGCCGACACGGCTCACCCATCCTGACCTGCGAAAGCGTCACGAATGAGCATGGACAGGCAAGGGCCGCCAAGATCCTCGAAGGACTCATAATCCGTCGGCCGTGGGTTCGAGTCCCACCCGCCCCACCGAGCGCAGGTCAGGGCAACTTTCTGACCTGCGCAAATGTCTCTTCGGGTGGTCGGTCGGCCTTCACCGGATCTGCCACGTGGAGGCCCGTGAACCGGCCCTCCGGGGGACAGCTACGACCCTAGGAACCGGCTCTCCAGAGCGAGCCCAGCAAACAGAGAGCGGCAGACCAGGAAACGACCAATGTTTCGCAGCACGGCGGCTGTCTGCGGCACGGCGGCTGTCTGCGGCACGGCGGCTGTCCGCGCCCGGCCCGGGCCGCAGCCGGCTACGGCCCGGGCCGCAGCCGGCCCGTAGCCCGATGGTCAGGTCGTACGGGGCAGCCTGACCCGGAAAGCCGCGCCGCCACCCGATGCCTGCCCCACCACCAGCGTCCCGCCGTGGCGCTCTATGACATCGCGAGCGATGGCCAGGCCAAGCCCCGCTCCACCGTCGTCCCGCGTGCGAGCCTCGTCGAGGCGTACGAAGCGTTCGAAGATCCGCACGCGGTCGGCCTCGGCCACACCGGGGCCGTCGTCGGTGACGATGAGCACCGCGTCCGCGCCGTCGGCGCGGACTTCGACGCCGACCGCAGACCTCGCGTGGCGTTGGGCGTTGTCGAGGAGGTTGCCGAGCACACGGGCCAGCTGCCCTCTGCTGCCGCGAACGTCGAGCGGTGCGCCGCTCATGCTGAGGCTCGGGGCGATGCGGTCCGTCGCCGTGCGTTCCGCGAGCTCCTCGCGGACGAGAACCGCCAGGTCGACCCGGGCCTCCGCCGGACGTTCCCCGGCGTCGAGGCGGGCCAGCAGGAGCAGATCGGTTGCCAGGTGCTGGAGGCGGATGACGTCCGCGAGCACCTCCTCGACGTCCAGAAGCTCGGAGTGCGCGACGGCGACCTCGAGTTGGGTGCGCAAGGACGCGATCGGGCTGCGCAGTTCGTGGGAGGCGTCGGCGACGAAGCGGTGCTGGCGCTCGACGGACTGCTCCAACGCGGTCAGGGTCTCGTTGGTGGTGGCGGCGAGCCGGGCGATCTCGTCGTACGAGTCGGGCTGGGGCACGCGGCGCGAGAGATCGCCGCTGGCGGTGATCTCGGCCATCTCCGTACGGATGCCCTCGACGGGGCGCAGCGCCCGCCGGGTGACCAGCCATGTCACCCCGGCGACCACGACCAGCAGGCATGGCAGGCCGATCAGCATGACCCTGGTGACCTGGTCGAGGGTGGCCTGTTCGTCCTCCAGCGAGGTGCCCGCGTAGACGGTGTAGGTGCGGCCGTCGTAGGCCGTTCCCTGTACGGCGGCGAAGCTGTAGTCGTGGGTTTCGTCGCCGACCCTCACGGCGAGGTCCTTGCGGTCCGCGTCCGTGCCGACCTTGCCCCGGGCCGGGGCGCTGTCGTGGTCGTCATCGTCATCGTCGTCATGGCTGCTGTCATCGCCGTGAGAAGAGACCTCTGGCGCGGTGCCCTTGGGGGCGGGCGAGTAGTTCGTGACAGGCGCGCGTCCGTCCAGGTCGTCACTGGCGGCCAGCACCTTGCCGGCGGAGTCGACGATCTGGACGGGCCGGTCCTCGTCGTCGGGCAGGGGCACGGAACCGAAGTCTCCGTTCAGCGCGGCCTGCGCGCCCGCCACCGTACGGGCCGCGACCTCGGACTCCAGGCTCGCCCGGTCGACCAGGTTGTGGCGCAGTACGACGACCACGGCGACGCCCGCGGCGACCAGGGCGACGGAGACGACCAGGGTCGCGGCCAGCGCGGCGCGGGCGCGGACGGAGGCGAACGGTCTACGCATGGCGGCCGCCGTCGGCTTCCAGGCGGTACCCGGCGCCTCGTACGGTCGTGATGGAACGCCGTCCGAACGGGAGGTCGAGCTTGCGGCGCAGGGCGCTCACATAGACCTCGACGATGTTCGGATCGCCGTCGTAGGCGAAGTCCCACACATGGGCGAGGACGTCCGCCTTCGACACGACCCGGCCCGCGTGCAGCGCGAGGTGTTCCAGGACCGCGAACTCCTTGGTGGTCAGCGGGACCTCCGCGCCCGCCCGCTCCACGCGCTTGGCGCCGGGATCGACGGTCAGGTCGCCGATCCTCAGCACCTGGACGGCGGCCCGGGTACGGCGACGCAGCAGGGCGCGGATGCGGGCCTGGAGGACGACGTACGAGAACGGCTTGGTGAGGTAGTCGTCCGCGCCGGTGTCCAGGCCCTCGGCCTCGTCGTACTCGCCGTCCTTCGCGGTCAGCATGAGGATCGGCGTCTCGTCGCCGGCCGCCCGCAGCTGGGCGCAGACGCGGTAGCCGTTCAGGCCGGGCAGCATGATGTCCAGCACGATCAGGTCGTAGTCCTGCTCCTGCGCCATGTGCAGACCGCTGACACCGTCGTGGGCCACGTCCACGGCGAACCCCTCGGCGGCCAGACCCCGGGCCAGGGCGGTGGCCAGGCGTTTTTCGTCCTCTACGATCAGCAGGCGCATGCCCCTCAGCGTCGCATGCCTTCCTGAAGCGATCTTCAGGAAGCTTCAGCGTGGCTTCAGGATCGCTCGCGCAGGGTTGTCCATGTCAGGCCGACCCCGGTCGGCACCCCTGCGGCTCGGCCGCAGTTGAGGAAAGGACCACCCACGATGAAGTCCCTCAAGCGCTCGCTGACCGGCCGTCGCCGTACCGTCGCCGCCGTGCTCGCGGCCACCGTGGTGCTCGGTGGCGCCGGTGCCGCGACCGCTGTGGCCTTCGCCGACGACGGCAGCCACGACAGCACCCGCGACAGCACGTACGACAGCACGTACGAAAGCGCCCACGCAGCCGCGGGCGCCACCTACGAGGACCGCGACGACGACGGTACGCCCGCCACCAAGACCAAGATCGACCTGAAGCAGGCGGCCGACGCGGCCGTGGCGTCGGTCGCGGGCAAGGTCACGTCCGTCGAGCTCGAGGGACACCGGGGCAAGACCGTCTGGAAGGTCGACGTCCTCACCGCCAAGGGTGTCGAGCACGAAGTCACGGTGAACAGCACCAGCGGCAAGGTCACCGCGAACAGGACCGACCACGACGACAACGACGACGAGGCAGCTCTGGCCAGGTCCGCCAAGATCGGCCTCGGCCAGGCGGTGGACGCCGCGCTCAAGAAGATCCCCGGTACGGCGACATCCGCCGAGCTGGACGACGACAACGGTCGGTCGGCCGCCTGGGACATCGAAGTCACCGACACCAAGGGCGCCGAACACGAGGTCACCGTCGACGCCCGGTTCGGCAAGGTCACGGCCGTGCGGGCCGACGACCACCACGACCGCTCGGGCGACGACGACAGGGGCGACGACCGCGAGGAGGACTGACCTACTGAGGGGCGGGCGCACGAGCCGCCTTCGGTAAGCCCTGCGGGCGTGCGTGAATGTTGGCGATGTACACTGACTATGTACATCGCCAACTCGACTCCGGATGGTGGAGATGTCCGTAACGCAGATCGATCTGGACGACGAGGCACTCGCCGAGGCGATGCGTCTCATGGGCTCCACCACGAAGAAGGACACCGTCAACGCCGCTCTGCGGGACTATGTCGCGCGTATCAAGCGGCTCGAAGCCGCCGAAAAACTGGCCGCACGAGGTGAGCGTGGCGAGTTCGAGGCCGCGGCGGCCGCGCACGACGCTGTGAAGCGCGCGCGGTGGGCGGCCTTCGAATGATCACGTACCTCCTGGATACGTCGGCGCTGTGGTACCTCTTCCGCACACCGGGGGCCCTGCAGCCGTGGGAGGGGCATATCTCTGCCAACGTGTTCCATATCTGCGAGGCCACGCGTACCGAGTTCCTCTACTCCGCGACCAGCCCAGCCCACCGCGACGAGCTGGCTGGGGAACTGGACGCCTTGTGTCAGCTTTCACCGGTCCCGAAGAACGCGTGGCGCTGGATCGACACCGCCCAGTACAAGCTCACGCAGCGCGGACAGCACCATGCCGCGGGAGCCATTGATCTCCTCGTGTGCGCGACAGCGGTCCACCACGGTCACACCGTGCTCCACGTGGACAACGACTTCGTAGCTGTGGCCGCTGTCCTGAAGGACGTGGACCAGCGAGATGTACGCTCCTGACCTTTACTGAGCTCGGCGCGCTTGTCTCCGGCTTATTCGGGTGTGGCCGGCTGGAGCAGCACGGGGTTTGTCGTCAGCTGGTTCACCCCGGCCCAGCACCCCTGCCAGTCGATATGTAAAGGTCTCGCAGGGGAGGTCACGGCCGTGACAACCGGGGTGTTCCGGCAGTGGTTACGAGGACACGCCTCCGGTGCAGGCAGCCCCCGGCTCGGGGGTCTGTGCGCCCTGGACGTACTTCTCGAGGAACGCGTTGACCCGTGCGTCGGACGCGTTCTGGACGTCGAGTTGGTGTCCCCAGGCCGTCAGCGTGATCGGTGACGACTGGTTCTTGTAGGGGCTCATCAGCGTGTACGGCGTCTTGGCCACCTTGGCCTTCAGCGCCGTGACGTCCGCGTCGGCGGCCTCGTCGTTGTAGGTGACCCAGACGGCGCCGTGCTCCAGGGCGTGTACGGCGTTCTCGTCGTGGATCTCGCTGCTGTAGACGTCACCGTTGCAGTCCTGCCAGGCGGGGTCGTGGTCGCCACCGGCGGGAGGCGTCATGGGGTAGGTGACCGGGTCGGTGGTGTGGTTCCGGCTCAGATTGGGCCACGTCTTTTCACCGGTGACCGAACTCCCCGAATCCCCGTTCCCTGAATCATCCCCCGAATCCCCCGAATCCCCCGAATCCCCCGAGTCGCCCTGGGGCGGGGTTTTTCCCGGCTGCGCTGTCTGTTCCCCCTGCGCTTCAGAGCTTGTGCCCTGGCTGGACTCGTCCTTACTGGAGTCGTCTTTGAGGAGGAAGAAGGCTCCGGTTCCCAGGAGAATCACCATCACCGCCGCAAGGGCGATCCACATGACTGTTTGGTTCTTCGCGCCGGGTGCGGGGGCCGCGGGGTGGGCCGGTGGACCGTACGGCATGGGGTTGGGCGGGTAGTGGACCTGGGCGTGCTGTCCGATGACGGTTGGGTGGCTCGCGAAGGTGGCCTGGGGGGAGTGTGCCGGCGGAACTGACGGCGTGTGCGGTGGCATGGACGACGGCGTGTGTGGCGGCATGTGCGGTGGCGCGGTGGTGGGGCTGTCACTCGTTGCCTGGCCGGGGCGGGGTGGTTCTGCCGCGGGCGGTGTGGTGGCGGATGGGAGCAGGGCGGCGGCCTCCTCGCCGGCCATCCGGTCGGTGGTGGCGCGAGTGAGGAGCCCGGTGATCAGTGTGGAGAGCGGAGGCTGGCAGTTCAGCGGCGGCAGGTCGTCGTTGAGGATGGTGTGCAGGGTGGCGGCGGGGGTCTGGCGGGCGAACGGATCGCGTCCCTCAACGGCGTGGAACAAGGTCGCGCCCAGCGACCACAGATCCGTCGCGGGAGAAGGATCAGCGCCCTGGAACAACTCCGGGGCCATATAGCCGGTCGAGCCCGTGATGCCGTCGCGGGTCAGGCGGGTGTCGTCCATGGCGTGGGCGATGCCGAAGTCCACGAGCTTGACGTGGTCGCCGGGCAGCACCACGACATTGCTGGGCTTGATGTCCCGGTGGACGAGTCCGATCGAGTGCGCGGCGTCCAAAGCGGCCAGCAACTGCCCGGCTATATGGACCACTCGCTCCTGCGGCAGGGCCCTGTACCACTCCAGGAGTTCCGCCAGCGACGGCCCCTCCAGCAGCTCCATGACGATGTAGGCGGCGTCGTCCTCAGGCGTCGCCGGCACGAGATCGTAGATCGCCACAACACCGGGATGGTTGAGCCGGCCCGCCGTACGGGCCTCGCGCAAGGCCCGTTCACCGAACATCGACCGCTCCTCGGCCGACAGCCCCGGCGGAGTACGCAACTCCTTGACTGCCGCAGCCCGTCCGATCAACTCGTCGGTCGCCCGCCAGACCACCCCCATCCCACCCTGGCCCAGCACGCCTGCCAGCCGATACCGGCCGGCCACCAGCCGCCCGGCCCCCTGGGAATCCGTCCCCACAACCGTGCTCCTCACGCAATCGCCCACCGACCGGCGCCGCGCGCGCCGGCCTTACAGCAGGTTATCCAGTGATGCCATCACGTAGAGATCTCACGGGGGAGGTCACGAGCCGATGGCGCCCCAAGGTTCCTGCGCAGACTCACCGACCGGGCTCCAAGAAGGCCGCAGCACGTGTGCAACACCGAGAGGAGACACTGCGGGGAATGAGCGAAATCGAACTCCTGTGGGCGGATTACACCCTTCCCATCCGGGACGCCCTGCACTTCGTCGACGGGCATTCCTATGATGTCGCCCCCGCACCCGACGCACCGGGCGGACTGAAAGTGCTCGATCCCTTCGACCTGACCGAGGTACTGGCCGACGACCCGGACTGGACGTCCGAGGTCGACGGGCTGACAACGGTGGAGCTGCCGGGAGGAGGGTTCCTTTGGGGCGGGGACGGCTCGTACGGCTCGGAAGGGTTCGCGGCACGTCTGACTGCCGATCGCTCCCTGGTCTGGGCGATCTTCTTCACGGAGTCGAACCCGTTCGAAGAGATCGAGCTGTCCCGCAACGTTGCCTCCTTCACCTCGACGTCCGGCATTCGCATCACGGTCCATATTGACGATCCGAGACGTCCTGTCGCCGCACGCCCGACTGAGCCCGCTCTCGACCTCCTCGCCCGCGACGCGGCTCATCCCGCCCCGCTGCTCCGGGCGGAAGAGACGCGCGGGCAGCGTGCGGTACGGCGAGCCCGTGGCACCGCGAACAACCCCGAGACCCGGGGCATGTCCACCGACGAACTCATGGAGTTGCTGCGCGGTGAGTGACGTCCCAACTCTGGTCGACTCCTGCGTCCTGCTCGACATGCTGGGTGACGACCCGAGGTGGGCCGAATGGTCCGCCCAGAAGATCGCTGAGGCCACGGCTGCTCGGCATCGGCAGCGCCGCCGCCTTCAGCCGGGTACGGTCCGGAGCGGAGCGGGCGGTGGCGGATTCCGGGGTGCCGTGAGGTTCACTGGGCCGCATGCACCACACCGAGCTCCGTCAGCTGCTTGACCAGACCCTCACCGACCTCCGGCCGCACTGCCCGCTGCCCGGGCATGGCGAAGGACACGTCTGTATCGTCCGCGCCGGATGGGATCTGGCGCAGCTGGAGCAGGCCGTCCTGGAGGTGCTGCCCTGGACCTGTCAGCCCGTTCGGCGGCTGGTCACCGGTGGCGTCCCCATCCCGGCGTTCGGCGGTCCGCCCACCGGGTCGGGCGAGGGCGAGGTGCTGGAGTTGCGCGGCTGGGCCCTGAGCGAGCACTGGTTCGGTTACGGCCTGACGGCTGCGGCGGACGGCCCGCGCGGGGTGATCGTCGTCGCGCGCCGGGGCGCCTTCCCGTCCGATGTCGGGTGGCCGCAGCGTCTTGCGGTCCTCACCGGATGGGAGGCGCTGCGGCCGGTCCGCGACGACGGCGCGATCGACTGGGCGGCCGCGGAATCCGCGCTCGGTACGGCCCTGCCCAGCGGCTACAAGGAGATCGTCGACCTGTTCGGGGCGGGCAGCTTCGACGAGTATCTGAATCTGCTGGTGCCGGGCGTCCGGGCGGCGGATCTTGTCAGCTGGGGCCTGGACATGCCGAAGTACGCCGAGCTGTACCGGCCCCACCCGGTGTATCCCGCGCCCGGCGGCCTGCTGATGTGGGGCACCTCGGAGCAGGAGGTGACGTTCCATTGGCTGACCGGCGCCGACGACCCGGACGACTGGCCGGTGCTTGTGCAGCACGATTTCGACGAGTGGCAGCGCTTCGACTGCGGCACCGGCGAGTTCATTCTGCGCATGCTCACCGACCGGCAGGAGCCGTTCGCCTTTCCGACCGCGGCGCGGGTGGCCGCCCACTGGTTCGAGGGGTGGGGCCCGCCCGAGCCTCAGTAGAAGATCAGAAAGACCAGTTGCGGTATTCGCTCGGCGATACGCCATAGGCGCTGCGGAAGGCGCGGGTGAAGTCGCCCGGGCGGGAGAACCCCCACGTCGCGGCGGTGGCCTGGATCGGCCGCCCGGCGAGCCGGGGGTTCGCGAGGTCGCGGCGGCAGCGTTCGAGGCGCTGGTGGCGGATCCAGGACGCCACGGTCAGGCCGTGCCGCTGGAAGAGGCGGTGGAGCGAGCGGGGGGACATGTGGTGGGCCGCGGCGACGGCGGACGGGGTGAGGGCGGGGTCGGGCAGGTGCCGGCGGATGAACTCCTGCACCCGGAGGAGCAGCGCGCGCTCCCGGCTCTCCGGTGGCAGGGCGGACATGGCGTCCAGCCGCTGCGCGATGGTGTGGGCGAGCAGATCGACCAGGGTGGTGGACAGCCGGGGCGCGTCCTGAGGGGCGAACTGCCGCGGATGGCGGGCGACATGCGTGAGGAACTGGGAGAGCAGCGAGGCGAATCCCTCGCCACTGGGTATCCGGGTGGCCGCGAGGCGGTCCACCTGCCGCCCGGTCAGCGGCAGCGCCGCCCGGGGCAGATGCAGAAGTAACTGGCGGACCGGCGCCGCGCCCTCGGGGCTCGCCCAGCCGTCGAACGGCTCCGAGGAGCTGTACACCGCCAGATCCCCGGCGCCGAGCAGGGTGTGCCTCCTGAACTGCGTCAACCCCATGTTCCCGGAGAGCGTGAGCGACAGCTGCACATAGCCGGGGTCGCTGCGCTGGATCAGCCGCGGGGTCCGGGTCACGGTCAGCATGGGGTAGGCCATGTCCGAGACCTGGACGTCACCGAGGTTCAGCACCCGGGCCGAGGCATCGAAGTCCGCCGCCCGGTCGCTGCCCATGGCGGTCGGGATCAGCGTCGAAGCCGTCATGTCATGCCACCAGCCGAACCGTTCTTGCGGTGTCAGCCACTGCGTCGTCATGGTCGCGATGTCCACGGTTCCCCCTCGACCCCGCCCCGTTCAGTTGGTCGCTTTCCATACTGCTCCCGCCGCACCGGCCCGTTGTCAGTGCCGCGCCCTACCGTGGAAGACGTCCTATCCACGCTGCGGGCTGCGCGTGACTCGGACGCGAGAAGGCCGGACCCATACAGCGCGGGTCCGGCCTTCGCATGCCCCCAGACCTTGTAAAACCTCGTTGCCCGATCCGTCGCGTACGGCATAGAAAGAATTCCGTGATCCGCAAGTACCCGAGGACCCCGCATCTCCAGGGCTCCCGACTCCAACCCGGCGACGAGGACCTGGCCGCCGTACCGTTCGCCGACATCGCGGGCCGGTACCTCGTGGTCGAGGAGAAGCTCGACGGCGCCAACGCGGCGATCAGCTTCGCACCGGACGGGGAGCTGCGGCTGCAGAGCCGTGGCCACTTCCTCACCGGCGGGCCCCGGGAGCGTCACTTCTCGCCGTTCAAGGCGTGGGCGGCGCTGGTCCGGGATCTGCTGTGGCCGCGGCTGGGGAGCCGCTATGTGCTGTACGGCGAATGGCTGTACGCCAAGCACACGGTGTACTACGACGCCCTGCCGCACTACTTCTGCGAATTCGACGTACTGGACCGCGACGAGGGCGTGTTCCTGTCCACCGCCCGGCGCGGTGAGCTGCTGGAGGGGCTTCCCGTGCACTCGGTGCCCGTGCTGCACACCGGGCCGCTGAGCGGCCTGGACGCGCTGACCGCGTTCGTCGGGCCCTCGACATGCCGTACGGAGGGGTGGCGGGCGGCGCTGCGGGAGACGGCCGGGGCGGGCGGGCTCGACCCCGAGCGGGTGGCCGCGGAGACCGACACCTCGGACTTCATGGAGGGCCTGTATGTGAAGGTCGAGGAGGACGGTGTGGTGGCCGGCCGCTACAAGTGGGTGCGGGCCGGCTTCCTGACCAGCGTGCTGGACTCCGGTACGCACTGGCTCGGCCGCCCGATCGTGCCCAACCGGCTGCGGGACCCGGCGGTGATGTATGCGCGCGCTTGAGGGCCCTTTCCAGGACGAGGGCCGTTTCCAGGACGAGAGCCCTTTCCAGGATGCGGGCCCCTTCCGGGAACTGCTCGATCTGTGCCCCGCGCCGCCGGACTGGACGGTCCCCTGGGAGGGGATCGTCGCGGCGTACCCGTGGATCCGCCGCCTGGAGGGCGTACCGCAGGACGCCGTCCACCACGGTGAGGGCGATGTGGCCACCCACACCCGGATGGCCGCCGAGGCGCTGGCGGGGCTGCCCGAGTGGCGGGCCAGGACCGCGGCCGGGCGGGCGCTGCTGTTCGCCGCCGTGCTGCTGCACGACGCGGCGAAGCCGGACTGCACCGCCACCGACCCCGACGGGCGGATCACCGCCCGCGGCCACTCCCGGCGCGGCGAGCTGATCGCCCGCAGAGTGCTGTGGGAGCTGGGGGCGCCGATCGCCTGGCGTGAGCACGTCGCCGCCCTGGTCCGGCACCACCAGGTGCCGTTCTGGGCGCTGGAGCGGCCGGACCTGGAGCGCATCGCCTTCCGGGCCTCCCTGCTGGCCAGCAACGACGACCTGGCGGTGCTGGCGCGGGCCGATATCCTCGGCCGGATCTGCGGCGATGCGGACGTGATGCTGGGACACGTCGACCTGTACCGCGAGTACTGCGCCGAGCAGAAGTGCCTGACCGCGCCGCGCCGGTTCCCCTCCGACCACGCCCGCTTCGAGTACTTCCGCACCCCCGGCCGGGATCCGGACTACGCCGCGTACGACGACACCCGGATGACGGTGACCGTCCTGTCGGGGCTGCCCGGCGTCGGCAAGGACCACTGGATCGGTGCCCACCGTCCCGGTCTGCCCGTGGTCAGCCTGGACGCGCTCCGTGCCGAGCTGGGCGTGGATCCGGCGGCCGACCAGGCCCCGGTGGTGGCGGCCGCGCGGGAGGCGGCGCGGGGGCATCTGCGCGCGGGCGAGCCGTTCGTCTGGAACGCCACCAACGTCTCGCGGCGGCTGCGCGAGCAGTGCGTGGGGCTGGTGGCCGCGTACGGCGGGCGGGTCGAGCTGGTGGCGCTCGAGGCGCCGCCCGCGGTGCTGCGCGCCCGTAACGCCGCCCGGCCCAGGCCGGTGCCCGCCGCGGTCATCGACCGGCTGATCCGCCGCTGGGAGACCCCCGACCCCACCGAGGCACACCGCGTCACCTGGATCGACACGGCGGAGACCACCTGAGGTCACGGCCGCCTGATGCCATGAATCGCCGCAGGTCACGGCCGCGAGAGCACGGCGGGAATACCACCTGAGGCGACCTGGTTGACGCGGTCCGGGCCACTGCGGATCGCAGGCTGGGCCCACTGCCGACAGTATGGAAGCAGGTAGCGCAGGCATGAGCAGCACCGTTGAACTCACCAAGGACAACTTCGACGAGATCGTCTCGGGAAACGACTTCGTCCTGATCGACTTCTGGGCCTCCTGGTGCGGTCCGTGCCGAATGTTCGCACCTGTCTACGAGCGGGCCGCCGACAAGCACCAGGACCTGGTCTTCGCGAAGGTCGACACCGAGGCGCAGCCCGAGCTCGCCGCCGCGTTCGACATCCAGTCCATCCCGACCCTGATGATCGTGCGCGAGAACATCGCGGTCTTCGCCCAGCCCGGCGCCCTCCCCGAGCCGGCCCTGGAGGACATCATCGGCCAGGCCCGCGGCCTCGACATGGACGAGGTCCGCGCCTCCGTCGCCGAGGCCCAGCAGAAGGCGGTCCAGGAGAAGGCGGAGGCGGGCGAGGCGGGAGCGCCGGGCAGCCATGGGTGAACTGGTGCTGATCCGGCACGGCGAGACCGAGTGGAGCCGGTCGGGCAGACACACCAGCTGGACCGATCTGCCGCTCACGCCGCGCGGCGAGGAACAGGCCCGTTCGCTGCGCCCGCTGCTCGCCGACCGCAAGATCGCGCTCGCCCTCGTCAGCCCCATGAGCCGGGCCGTCGCCACGGCCCGGCTCGCGGGGATCGAAGGGGCGCGGATCGAGCCGGACCTGCAGGAGTGGGACTACGGCGGCTACGAGGGCATCACCACCGACGAGATCCACCGCACCAGGCCCGACTGGAACCTGTGGACCGACGGGGTCGCCCCGGGCGACCCCGAGCACCCCGGCGAGACGCCCGAGCGGATCGGCGCCCGCGTCGACCGGGTGCTGGCCGCCATCGAGGCCGAGCTGCGCGCCGACCGCGGCGATGTGGTCCTCGTCGCCCACGGCCATGTGCTGCGCGTCCTCACCGCGCGCCGCCTCGGACTGCCGCCCTCCGGCGGTGCGCTCTTCCGGCTCGACACGGCGACCGTCAGCCGCATCGGAACCGAGCACGGCCGACCGGCCGTTGTCGCGTGGAACGTGGGTTCCGGGTCGTAGGCTCAGGGGTGATCATTGGCGGCTCCTGGAAGCGAGCCGGCAGCAGCTCACAGAAGGCAGGAAGCATGGCTACGACGCGCACCGCGCACACCGTCTGGCACGGCAATCTGACCGAGGGCAAAGGGGCGGTGACCTTCGACTCCTCCGGGATCGGCGAGCAGCCGGTCTCCTGGCCCTCCCGCGCCGAGCAGGCGAACGGCAAGACCAGCCCGGAGGAGCTGATCGCGGCCGCGCATTCCAGCTGCTTCTCGATGGCGCTGTCGCACGGCCTCACCCAGGCCGGGACCCCGCCGACGCAGCTGACCACGCAGGCCGACGTCACCTTCCAGCCGGGCACCGGCATCACCGGTATCCACCTCACCGTGGAGGGCACGGTCGAGGGCGTGGACGAGGACGCGTTCGTCGCGGCGGCCGAGGAGGCCAAGAAGAACTGCCCGGTGAGCCAGGCGCTCGCCGGTACGACGATCACTCTGACGGCGAAGCTGTCCTGACGGCGTCAACACGCTGCAGCAGCCCCCAGGTGAACTCCGCCACACAGTGGTGGAGTTCACCTTCTCCGTCCGGGGCCGTGAAGGCCAGCCGCCAGCGGGTGGGCGCCGAGCCCTCCATCGGCCGGGCGGGCGCGAAAGCCTTCGCCACCTCGTCCACCGTGCAGGACCAGGGCGTCAGATCCTCGACCGTACGCGGCCGGGGCCCGGCGGCGCCTGGCATGCGCACCAGCCACTCGTTCCACACCCCGCCGCCCGGCACGGTCAGCACCTCGAACCGCAGATCCGGCCACAGCGGCACCGGCCAGCTCAGCGCCTCGCAGGTCAGATCGCCGATCCGGCGGGTGGCCGAGGTCTCGGGCGTGCCGAGTACGGAACGGTAGTGGGTGACCGCGGACCGCCGCCGCGGTGACCGCCGCATGGCCTGCCAGCGGCGGTTGGCCTCGCGCATCACGGAACGGCTGAAGCCCAGCTCGCGCAGTGCGCCCTCGACCAGGTCCGGGTGATAATCGGCCATTCTCCGCAGCAGCACCAGGACGAAGGGGAAGGGTGTGGGGAAGGAGTCGGCCGAGGGGTCGAGCGCGGAGTTCATGGCGTCATCGTGACGCACCCGGACGTTACCCAGGGGTACCAGTGCCTGGCCAATGCCTGGCCATTGCCTGGAGAAGTCACCCCTGCGTAATCTGTTCGCGATACCGGCCGCTGGCCGGAATCTCGAACAGATGGTGCCAACTGGACCAGAAGGGGTGGGTGAGCCACATGGGACGCTTGGTGCCCGCAGTGACCCGGGCCCTGGACATACTCGAGCTCTTCCTCGACGGGGACGGCACGCTCTCCGCACCCGAGATCACCCGCAAGCTCGGGCTGCCCCGTACGACGGTCCATGAGCTGGTGACCACCCTGGCCGCCCGCTCCTACCTCGTGCAAGTCCCCGACCAGCCCGGTCGCTACCGTCTTGGGGTACGCCCGTACCAGCTGGGCAGCCGATACGCCGAGCAGCTCGACCTGGCCGCCGAGGGGCAGCAGGTGGCCCGCAGCGTCGCCGAGACCTGCGACGAGACCGTCCATGTCGCCATCCTCGAAGGCGCGGATGTGATCTATATCGCCAAGGTCGACTCCACCCACGCCGTACGCATGGTCTCCGCCGCCGGCCGCCGGCTGCCCGCCCACTGCACCTCGGTCGGCAAGATGCTGCTCGCCTCCCTCTCGGAGGAGGACCTGGCCGCCCGTATCCCGGAGGACAAACCGCTGGCCGCGATGACGGACAACAGCATCACCTCCTCGCAGGAGCTGCGCCGCCACCTCGTCGCCATCCGCGAGCGCGGCGTCGCCGTCGAGCAGCGCGAGTCCAACCCGGACGTGAGCTGCGTGGCGGCCCCGGTGCGGGACTCGGCGGGCAAGGTCGTGGCGGCGCTGTCCATCTCGGTGCCGATGATCCGCTGGAGCGAGGAGCGGCAGGAGGAACTGGCGGAGCTGGCCGCCAAGGGCGCGGGCGAACTGTCGGCCCGGCTCGGACACCGGAGGCGTGGAGCATGAGCGAGACGAATGGCGTGACCGGCGTCGGCGCTGGTACCGGTGGCGGACTGGACGTCGCCGTCCGGGCGGCCGCCGAGCTGGGCGAGGGCCCGACCTGGGACGCCGCCGCGCAGCGGCTGATCTGGGTCGACATCCTCTCGTCCCGCGTGCACACCTACGACCCGGCCGGCGGCCGGCGCACGGTCCTGGCGACCGAACAGCACGTCGGCGCGGCCAAGCCCCGCGCGGGCGGCGGTCTGGTGGTCAACCTCCGCGACGGCATCGGCCTGTACGGAGCCGACGGCGCATTCTCCTGGCTGGTCCACGAGCCGGTCCCCGGCCGTCGCGGCAACGACGCCGCCGTGGCGCCGGACGGCTCGCTGTGGGCGGGCACCATGCGCTATGACGAGGCGACGGGCGGCGGCACGCTGACCCGTATCGCCCCGGACGGCGCCCGTACGGAGATCCTGCCCGACGTCACGGTCAGCAACGGCACCGGCTGGAGCCCGGACGGCGGCCTCATGTACTACGCCGACACCCCGACCTGCCGGATCGACGTCTTCGACGTGGCGGGCGAGGGGGTCACGGGCCGCCGCCTCTTCGTACGGATCGAGGACGGTGCCGGTTTCCCCGACGGGCTGTGCGTGGACGCCGACGGCTGTGTCTGGGTCGCGCTGTGGGACGGCGGCGCGGTCCGCCGCTACACCCCGGACGGCACGCTCGACCGGGTGGTCGAGCTGCCGGTGCGCCGCCCGACCGCGTGCGCCTTCGGCGGCTCCGGTCTGACCGACCTGTATGTGACCTCGGCCAGGGTCGGGCTCGGCCCCGCCGAGCAGCCGCTCGCCGGGTCGGTGCTGGTTCTCGCGGGGGCGGGGCAGGGGCTTGCGCAGCCGGCGTTCAAGGGCTGAGGGCTGCGGAGATCTGAGGCAGCGGCGCTGCGTGGGCTGAGCCGCCGAGGCGGACAATTTCGGCCAAGCGGAAACAGGCGCGGCGCGGATCCGATCCTTGCACAGGATTCTCACAATCCGCGGTTCCTCCGCTACCCGCCGGGCACATAACCTGCCCGGCGAAATGGATTACTGTCCTGCCTGTCGCCGCCACCTCAACGGCGCTCTCGCCTGCCCCGGTTGCGGCGCGTACGCCGAGGAGTCTCCGTACCCCGCCGCCGAAACCGCCGCGGTCGACTACGGCTGGGCCGACGGCGGGACAGGCCGCGCGCCCTACAGCGGCGAGACCGAAGCCGAAGCCCTGGGCGAGGTCATCGGCAGGGACGGGACAGTCGGCGAGGCCGGCAAGGGTGACGTCGTCGGAGAGGACGTCGACGACGAGCTCTCCGCGGCCCCCGGTGCCGCCTCGACCCGCGCGGACCGGCGCAAGGCGTCCCGCAGAAAGCCGAAGCCCCGCGGCCTCGTCGGCGGCCGGGCGCGCCGTGCGCGGCGCGGGCGGGGGCGCCGCGTGACGATCATGGCGTCGGTGCTCGGCCCCGTGCTGGCCGGGCTGTTCGTGGCGGAAATCGCCACGGAGGGCGGCATCTTCCATGAGCCCTCGTCCTCGTCCAGCCCCGATACGTCGCCGGAAGCGGACCACAGCCCGGGCGAGGGGGACTCCAGCGGACCGCGTACGCGCCAGAGCGGAGCGCCGGGCGAGGCGCCGTCCGCGGGTGAGGACGGCGCGAGCGGCGCGGACGAGGGCAAGGGCGACGGCGAGGACGGCTCGGGCAAGGGCAAGAAGGAGTCCAAGGACGGCAAGTCGCCCAGCGCGGACGGCTCCTCGTCGGCCGACGGCGGTACGGGCGGTTCCTCCGCCACGCCCTCCGCCACGGGCGGCGGGGGAGGCGGGGCCACCCGGCCCCCGACCTCGCCCTCCGACCCAGGCCCCACCACCTCGTCCCCGTCCCAGCCAACACCCTCGCCCACGGAGACCTGCGACCGCTTCCTGTGGTGGTGCACCTGAGAAGGGCCGCCGACCTGGCATGGCCCGGAACTGGGCGGGACCCGGGACCCGGGACCGAGCCCGGCCCCCGCCCGTCCCGGGCGGGGGATCAGACCGAGTCCGTCCCGAGCATCCGCTTGAGCAGGTCGCGCAGTACCGTGCGCTCCTGCTCCGACAGCCCGGCCAGCGGCGCGCGTGCGAAGTCGAGTGAGCCGCGCAGCCGGTCGGCGGTCTCCTTGCCCCGGTCCGTCGCGGCGGCGAGCTTGACGCGGCGGTCGGCCGGGTCCAGGCGGCGCTCGGCGAGGCCGCGGGCCTCCAGGCGGTCGATGATCCCGGTGACGTTCGACGGCTCGCACTTCAGCTGCTGTGCGATATGGCGCATGGGCGTCGGGCCCCGGGACAGCAGTCCGAGCACCCGCGCCTGCGCGCCGGTCAGGGAGTGCTTCCCGGCGGCCGTCTCGTATTCCTCGTGATAGCGAGCGACGATGGTGCCGATGAGTTCGACGACTTCGAGCGTCAGCGGATCAGGAGGTTCGGTACTGGAGGTCATGGGGACCAGGGTACCCATTTATTTGACATCATGAAATATGCAGCAGCATGATTGTTTCATCACCTGAAGCAAGTAGGAGGACCCCATGGCCCCCAAGCCCGCGATTCCCGCCACCAGCCGCGAATGGCACCTCGTCGCCCGTCCCGAGGGGTGGCCGAAGCCGGAGGACTTCGCGCTGCGCGAGACCCCCGTCACCGAGCCGGGCCCCGGCCAGGTGCTGGTCCGCAACCTGTACATGTCGGTGGACCCGTATATGCGCGGCCGGATGAACGATGTGAAGTCGTACGTCCCGCCGTTCAAGCTCGACCACCCGATGGACGGCGGCGCCGTGGGCGAGGTCATCGCCTCGAACGCGGAGGGCATCGCCGTCGGCGACCACGTCCTGCACTTCGCCGGCTGGCGTGAGTACGCGCAGGTGGAGGCCAAGCACGCGGTCAAGGTGGACCCGGCCGCGGCCCCCCTCTCCGCCTACCTCGGCGTCCTCGGCATGACCGGCCTCACCGCGTACGCGGGCCTGCTCGAGGTCGCGTCCTTCAAGGAGGGCGACGCGGTCTTCGTCTCCGGCGCGGCGGGCGCGGTCGGCAGCGAGGTCGGCCAGATCGCCAAGCTCAAGGGCGCCTCGCGGGTCATCGGCAGCGCGGGCTCCGACGAAAAGGTCAGGCTGCTGACCGAGGAGTACGGCTTCGACGCGGCGTTCAACTACAAGAACGGCCCGGTCGCGGACCAGCTCAAGGAGGCCGCGCCCGACGGTATCGACGTCTACTTCGACAATGTCGGCGGCGAGCACCTGGAGGCCGCCATCGGCCGCCTCAACGTGCACGGGCGCATCACCGTCTGCGGCATGATCGCCCAGTACAACGTGACCGAGCCGCCCGCCGCCCCGCGCAACCTCGCCCTTGTCATCGGCAAGCGGCTGCGTATTCAGGGCATGCTCGTAAACGACCACCAGCACCTCCAGCAGCAGTTCGTGGCGGAGGTCGGCGGCTGGCTGCGCGAGGGCAAGCTGCACTACCGGGAGACGGTGGTCAAGGGCATCGACAACGCGGCGGACGCGTTCCTCGGCATGCTGCGCGGTGCGAACATCGGCAAGATGATCGTCGCGCTGAACGACTGACAGTGCCCGGGCCGCTCAGGTGCTCGGGCCCGGCCTCGGGCTGTGCCCGCTGGACGGCATGGTCCGGTCGCCGGGTGCGGTTATCGTTTCGCGCCTTCGGAGCAAAGCAGCCAGCAGCGGGAAGGGGGGAGGGGGCCGGAGGCATCGTCGCCATCCAGCCCAAGAGGCCGTCACCGGCCGACGGGGCGGCGGAACGGTGGATGATCGCCCGGAGCGGTAGGCGCCGGTCCGGTTGGGACCTCCCCCACTCTCCTCTTAAAAAAGTGCTTGCTCTGCATCAAGTACTGCATCAAGCGGTTTTCTGAGAGGGGGTGGGAGGAGAGCCGAGTGACCGGCTCGCCACCGCGCTGCAGCAGCCGCAGCGGAGCCTGAATTGCGCTCGGCCGCCCGCCGGGCCAGGGAATCGGGACACCTGGGCCAGCCGCCCCCTTCCCCTCCTCCTGCTGGCGCTTTGGCCCCGGAGGGTCCGAGGCGAAAGCCGCACCCGCGTGAGCTGAATGTCGCGAGACGGCGCACAGGCACGGCGTAGCGGAGCGCTCAAGCCGCGATGTCGAACGCCTCGTGGTGTCGGGTGAGAGGGTCGGGTGGGGTGCGAAAGGGGCTGGGGATGTGTGGGTTGGGGTCCCAGACGCTGACCCGGAGGCGTTGTTCTTCCATGTTGCGGAGGCGGAGCTGTGCTGGGCCGTCTGAGTAGTGGAGGGCGTTGGTGACCATTTCGCAAGTCGTCTGCGCAAGTATGTTTTCTCGGACCCTTGGACGGCGCGCTGATCTGCGGTGATGGGCATGTCCTGGTGTTCATGGGGTCAGCCGAGATACGGCCGGTCACGGTGTTCCAGGAAGTGACGGAGTCGGAGCCGCTGGGTGTGGTGCATGTGGAGGTCGGCAAGCTCCTCCGGCAGGGCGAAGCGGAGTTCAGTGGACTCCTCGGAGATCGCAAGCTGTCCCCCGACGACGCGGGCGGTGAAGCAGACGTTGAACTGTCGGCGGACCTCGCCGTCCGTGTAGGCGATGACATGGCGGGGGTCGGTGTACGTGCCGACGAGCCCGGTGATTTCTACGTCGAGTCCGGTCTCTTCCTTGACCTCGCGGACTGCTGTTCCCGGTAGGGAGTCGGTCATCTCCAGCCCGCCGCCGGGGAGTGCCCAGAGGTTGTTGTCCCGGCGGCGCTGGAGGAGGATGCGTCCGTTCTCGTCGGTGACGACGGCGGACGCTGCGACAACCAAGCTGTTCGGCTCGGGGGCGTCGGGGTCGTTGTAGTACTCGGTTCGCGCCATGGGTCAGCCTTCCTGTACTGGCGTTGCAGTCGCCCATACGGCGTCGAAACTCTGGGCGTAGGTGTCGAACATCCCGCCCTCGCTGTGTCGGCGGAGGTGCCAGACGGGTGCGCCGTACGCGTTCACGCCCCATACGTGGGCGTTGACCATGAGTTGATCATCTGCCCGGTAGAGCGAGTTGTAGAGGGTCGTTCCGTGGGTGCGGACCTCGATGCCCGGGGTGTCGAGCAGGGGCCGGTAGTGCATGAGGGCGAGTCGGCAGCGCGACTCGATACCGTGACCGAACTTCTCTTCCTGGCCGCGCTGCTGGACATTGGGGCTGTCAGCGTCGCCAACGGCGATACGCACGGCGCAGCCTTCGGCGGCTCGCTCCCGTAGAAGGTCGTTGAGGCGGGGGTACGCCTCGTGCAGAAAGACGGCGGCGTACACGAGCACGTCAATCCGTTCGCGGGCCTGCGTCAGCATCTCCACGAACGCGGATACCGGGATGTCCGCGCGCTGCTCGTAGAGCGCCACGAGCTCGGGACTGACCGCGCGGGCGGCGCGCGCTTGGCGGAGCGCTGGCCATAGGGCGTGCACGTCTTCTCCTAACGTTTCCGCTGCCACCATGGCCGTGGTGCGTCGCGGCGTACGGTTCAGATTGACCCATCTCTCAACGGATTTGGGATCTACCTCGACCTTTGCCGCGAGGGTGGCGTACGTCCAGCCTCCGGCTGCCATGGCGGCGCGTAGCCTCTCGTTCGGCATCAGAGTCTCTCCCCACGTGTCGGGACGGCACTAGGGACGTTGTACCCGACGCGGGACGTCCCGAAATGGGGTTTAGGGGAGGTTCCTACGTCCTGATCACAGCGCAATGATCGCGAAAAGACTCCCGCGACCGTTGCAGGCGGCCCGGGAGCGCGGTCAACGCTGTGAGGAGCGTCAACGTGACGAAGACTATCGCTCGATTCGTGGAATGGCTGTTAGAGCTGGTGCTGCCCGCTCCAGGGCGGCATCGGGCCGCTGAAATCCGGCGACACATCCGGTGTACGGATGCGCCGACGGTTCGTCTGGCTGGTGTCCCCCTGGCTCACGCATGGCTGCCGCATGGTGCGGACGTCCCCGGGACCGGGCTAGTCCGGCCCTACGTCGTCGCGCACGAACAACGGCGTCGTGAGGCCGTCGGGCTCGGTGTGAAGGCGGCGGCGACATGAGCGCGCCGCCCCGTTTGCTGCCGTGGCCGAACGAGGCCGGGCAGCGCTGCTATCTGGTGACTGATGACGACGGCAACAGCCGTTTGTCGAGGATCGCCGATGAGATGGAGGCAGCACAACTCAGCGCTGGTGCTCAACTCCTCGGACACGCGGGCGAGATGCTGGGAGATCGCAAGGTCGGCGTGCGGGAACTCCGGTTCCTCGCCAAGTGCCTGTGTGAGGCGCTGAGCGACGCGCTGCGGGTTGCCGAGAGTCGGGGCGGGCGGCTGCCTGTCGCCGACGGTGCGCCGCAGGACGAGCCGGAAGACGAACCGAAGCCTGAGAGGGGAGCGCGCGGATGAGCCGAACTCGGACAGGTGGGGCAGAGGGGTGGCAGGTCGGGCCTGTCCCGGGTCGCGGTCTGCGCCGTGAGGGGGATGGACACCTCGCGCTGCCGCTTCAGGTCGTCCGCTCCGGACAGCACGTCGCCTTTGCCTCGCTGGTGCTGAGCGTGGCCGAGGCGGAGCAGCTGCACGCGGCCTTGTGCTACGCACTGGGCGGCGAGCCTGCGCCTGCTGACGCGCCGGAGTGCCGCGAGCCGATCCACTACCCCGGGGGCCGAGAGAGGTACTGACACCTCGTCCCTCACGACAACAGCAATCGCAGAAGCGATGGCGGACCACCCCTCCGCCTGGGGGCAAGTGGGGTGGTCCGGCTGGGGATTGATCACAAACCCCGGTGCCGATGGTACTGGGGCCGCTGGCGTGTTCGGACGCGTTGATCGGAAGTTCGGTCAGTGCTCATCAGGAGAAGGGGGACGTGCACACGATGAGCGGCCTTGAGGGCGGCGCGTTCGACGGCAGGGAGACGGACCCTGACGCGGTGATGTGGGTGCGCGGGGTGGACTACATAGCGGGCTGGAGGGGCGCGAAGGAAGCGGTGGCCAAGCTGGACGGCGCGCTGCGGCTGGTCTGCGTGGACACGGAGGAGGTGCGGTTGCGGGCGGCGACGGCTGCGGACGGCTCGGGGGTCGTGCGCTTCGAGCTGTCGGCGGCTACGGCGCGTGAGGTGGCGGCGTTGGCGCGGGCCACCGCGCGCCTAACGGCTGAGCAGGGCCACCGCGCCCGACCACTCCGGGGGCCGCTGCCACCGCAGCCGACCCCCGGCGAGGGAGAGCGCGCCGGTGCCGTCGGCGAGGAGCGAGGCGTCCAGGGCCCATGCCGCGCGCGCATCGACCCCGCTGCCCTCGACGCCCTCGTCCGGGAGCGTCACCGACAGCGACTCGTCCGGGTCGGCGAAGGCGTGCAGCACGACCAGGGCGCGCCGGCCGTCGGGGGACAGCCGTACGACGGACTGCCAGCCGACGGCGTTGCGCAGGGCGGCCCCGCGGGTGCCGCCCTGCCGCGTCGTCCCGTCGTCGATGAGCGGCGCGGCCCGCCCGTACAGGTCCAGCGCCTCGCGCACCAGCGCCCACTGGCGCTCGTCCAGCCGGTCCGGGTCGCCGGACAGGCAGATCCGCCCGAGGAACCCTGCGGCCAGCTTGTGGACGAGCGCGGCGTCGGAGTCGTCGGCCCGTACGGTCGCCCACACCAGCGACTGGCGGGGGAGCAGCACCCGCTGGAGCCCGGCCGCGATCGCCGGGGCCTCGCGGGTCTCGAAGGCGTCCGAGCCCGAGGAGACCGCGGTGAGCGCGGCGTACGCGGGGTCGATGCGGTGGCCGCCGCCCGCGCAGTTCTCGATGACGAGGTCGGGCAGCCGGGCGGAGAGCCGGGCGATGAAGCCGCGGGAGGCGGCGGTGAGTTCGCGCAGGCCCTCGCCGTCGTCGCCGGGGCCCAGATGCGCGTTGTAGTCGATCTTGAGATAGCCGAAGCCGCCCTCGCTCAGCAGCGCGGTCATCCGGTCCAGCAGCGGTTCGGCGACCTCGGGGCGGCGCAGGTCCAGGAAGCGGCGGGCGGACACATGTACGGGGACGCCGTCGTATGCGAGGTGGCGCGACGCGTCCTCGTACGCCCGCGACAGCTCGCCCGTCGTCTCCGGCTCCCACCACAGCCCGGGTACGAAACCGCGTTCGCGCAGCTGCCGGGCGGTCTCGGCGAGCCCGTGCGGAAAGCGTTCGGCGCTGGGAGTCCAGTCGCCGTGGCTGCGGCCCCAGTCCTCCCCGGGCTCGCTGAACCAGCCGCAGTCGATGACGAAGTACCGCACGCCGGAGCCCTGGAGGCGGTCGGCGAGGGCCAGGATCCGGTCGTGGGTGGGGTTGCCCCAGGTCGTCGCGTACTCGTTGAACATCGCCGGCAGCGGTGACGTCCGCTCGGGGCCGGGCCGCGGATGGTCGGCCCAGGCGCGCGTGAGCCGGGCGCAGAGCGCGTCCAGGTCGCCGTGGACGGCGGTGACGACGGCCTCGGGCGCCTCGTACGACTCGCCGGGGGCGAGGGTACGGCGCCAGTGGCCGAAGTCGTGGTCCGCCGGGCCGCCGCCGATGGCCAGCCCGTCGCGGGAGCGCAGCAGCTCCAGCTGCCAGGGGCCGCCGGCCGCCAGCTGGACGCCCCACACCACCCCCGCCTCGGTGTCCTCGACGGCCAGCCAGGGCATCCAGCCCGCCGCGGGCATCGACCCGGGCGCGCCGAAGCGCTCCGCCACCGTGCCGATGTTCACCCAGGGCCGCTCCAGGTGCAGTTGCTCGGCGGTCGCGCTGACCAGCCGGGCCTCCGCGCTCCAGGCGGAGCGGATGCGGTGGACGACGAGGCGGCCGGGGGCGTCGTCGGCGGCGAAGGGGGTGATGCCGCCGAGGGTGAAGGACGAGATCAGGTCCAGGGCGAAGGGGCGGTCGCCCTCGTTGGCGGCGCTGGTGCGGATCCGTACGAAGGGGTCGCCGGGGCGGTGGGTCAGCCGGTGGACGACCAACAGGCCCTGCCCGTCGGACAGTTCGGTGACGATCTCGGTGGCGGTGTCTGTCGTGGTCTCCGCCGTGGTCTCCGCCGTGGTCGCCGTGCCGGTGTCCGTCGTGGTCGCCCGCTGCGCCCGCAGCCGCAGCGCCGCCGTCGTGGCCGTCCGCCGCAGGGTGCGTACGCCCGCGAAGGGCTCGGGTACGGGGTCCCCGGCGCGGGCCACCGCCGCCAGCGGTTCGAGGTGGCAGGCGGGGCCGGTGTCGGGGTGGTGGCGGGCGGCGTCCTCCGGCAGGCGGTCGCGGGGCGGCGCCAGGCGGTCGGCGAGGGCGGTCGGGAAGATCTCCAGACCGATCACGGCCCCGGCTCCGGCCCCAACCCCGACCGCGGCCCCCGCGTCGCCGTCGCCCGCCGCGTCGTGGCGCGGATACCGGACGGTCAGATCTCCCAGCTCAAACATGAATTGCCCCGCCTCATCCCCGCCTCGCATGTCCGACGGCCGGACGGTAAGCGCTTGCTCCGATATGGGTCAAGGGGTGGGGCGAGTCGTGTTCAAAGCGTTGACGCGCACTCCTCGGCGCCTTATGTTCCCTGTCCGAAGTTACGAGCGGCATTCGAAATAGCGAACAGCGCTGCCTGTGCAGCAGGAATGAGCCGCAATGCAACGATCCTCCCCAACCCGCCGCGGAGTGCTCACCGGGCTCGGTGCCCTCGCCGCCGTCGGCGCCGTGGGCGGGGGCGCCGCCGGTTGCGCCGCGCCATCGTCCGTCGCCTCGGGCAAGACCCGGCTGCGCTACTGGCATCTCTTCGGCGGTGGCGACGGCGTCAACATGAAGGCGATGCTGGACGCCTACAGCGCTGCTCATCCCTCGATCGGCCTGGAGGCCGCCACGCTGCAGTGGGGCTCCCCGTACTACACCAAGCTCGGCATGGCGGGCGCGGGCGGACGCGCCCCCGAGGTCGCGGCGCTGCATCTGGCCCGGCTCGCCGGTTTCGCGCCCGGCCGTCTCCTCGACGCCTTCGATCTCGACCTGCTCGCCGACCACGGGGTGACCGCCGACGACTTCCCCGAGGACATCTGGAAGCGCGGCGCGGTCGACGGCAAGCAGTACGCCATTCCGCTCGACACCCACCCCATGGTGCTCTTCTACAACACCGAGGTGTGCGAGAAGGCCGGGCTGCTCGGCCCCGACGGCAAGCTCAAACCCATCAACGGCGCCGAGGAGTTCACCGCCGCGCTGCGCACCGCCAAGAAGGTCACCGGAGCGCCCGGGCTGGTCACCGAGACCATCGGCGGCGATGTCGTCGGCCCCTGGCGGGTGTTCTCCACCCTCTACTCCCAGACCGGCGGGAAGGTCCTGTCCGCCGACGGCCGCCGTCTCGCCCTCGACGACGCCAAGGCGCTCAAGGCGCTCGAGTACATGGCCATGCTCGTCGACGAGGGACTGTGCCACCGCCGCGTCGACTACCCGGGCTCCATCGCCGTCTTCAACGGCGGCAAGACCGCCTTCTACCTCAACGGCGAATGGGAGATCAGCTCCTTCCGCACCACCAAGCTGCCGTTCTCCATGACCCGGGTGCCGGCCCTCTTCGGCCGCCCCACCGCCCAGGCCGACTGCCACTCCTTCGTCCTGCCCCACCAGAGGGACCGGGGCGGCGAGACCAATGAAGCGGCCCATGGGTTCGTGGCCTGGATGCTCAAGCACACCGTGGAATGGGCCAAGGGCGGGCATGTCCCGGCGTATCTGCCGACGCTGGAGAACCCCGCGTACCTCAAGCTCCAGCCGCAGTCCGAATACCGCTCGGTCGTCAACGATGTCGCGCTCGACGAACCCGCCTGGTTCGCGGGCTCCGCCTCCCTCATGTGGATCGAGCTCGGCTCGGTCTTCTCCGGGGTGTTCACCGGCTCCCGTACGCCCCAGAGCGCGCTGAAAGAGGCCAAGTCCCGGCTGCGCGACCTCCTCGACACCCCCAACCCCTTCGGAGGTGCGAAATGAGCGCGCCGACCGTCACCGCGCCTCCGCCCCGCTCCTCCGAGAGCAAGGCCACCACCTCGCCCAGCACCGTACGCCGCCACTGGACCGAGCACGGGCTGGTCTTCGTCGCGCCCTTCCTCCTCGTCTACGCGCTGTTCCTTCTCTGGCCGCTGCTGTACGGCGTCAAGATGAGCCTCGGCGACGACAACATCGCCGGCACCGACAGCCACTTCATCGGCTTCGACAACTACGCCGAGGCTCTTCAGGACCCCGACGTCTGGTCCTCGCTGTGGAACACGGTCTGGTTCACCATCCTGTCCACGGTCCCCCTCGTCGTCGTCGGCCTGGGCCTGGCGCTGCTCGCGCACCATCTGCGGGTGGTCCAGTGGCTGTGGCGGCTGAGCTGGTTCGCGCCCTTCCTGCTGCCGTCGGGCGTCGTCGGGCTGCTGTTCCTGTGGGTGATCTTCCCGTCCGACTTCGGCTTCGCCGACCAGGCGCTGGCCTCCCTCGGCCTGCACCCCGGTATCGGCTGGCTCACCGATGAGCGCTACGCGATGCTGTCCATCGTCCTGACCACCGTCTGGTGGACCGTCGGCTTCAACTTCCTGCTGTATCTCGCCGCGCTCCAGGCCATCCCACAGCATCTGTACGAGGCGGCGGAGCTGGACGGCGCGGGCGCCTGGGCCAGGCTGCGCAACATCACCCTGCCGATGCTGCGGCGCACCACGGGCGTCGTGGTCGTGCTGCAGATCCTGGCCTCGCTGAAGATCTTCGATCAGGTCTACATCATGACCGCGGGCGGCCCGGACGACTCCACCCGCCCGATCCTCCAGTACGTCTACCAGGCGGGCTTCACCGGCTACCGCATCGGCTACGCCTCCGCCGTCTCGTATCTCTTCTTCGCCCTGATCGTGATCGTCTCCCTGATCCATCTGCGGCTGACCCGCCGCGCGAGTGAGGAGGGCGCGCGGATATGAGCGCGGAGACAGCTGTGACACGGACGAAAACGGGCGCGAGCGCGGACGCCGGCGCGGGCCGCAGGTTCCGCTGGTCCCCGGGCCGGATCGCCATGCTGCTGATCGCGCTCGCGCTGGTGGCGCTGTGGGTGCTGCCGCTGGCGTGGGCGGTGGCCACCTCCCTCAAACCGGAGGGGGAGACCACCACGACGCCGCTCAAGTGGATCGGTTCGACGATCACCTTCGACGCATACCGCGAGGTGTGGAAGTCGGGCGACATCGGTCAGTGGATGTTCAACTCCGCCTATATCTCGGTCATGACGACCCTGCTGACGGTGGTGCTGTGCGCCATGGCCGCGTACGGCTTCTCGCGCACGGAGTTCCGCGGCCGCAAGGTGCTCTACGGTCTGGTGCTGGCCGGGATCATGGTGCCGCCGCAGGTGCTGATGGCCCCGCTGTTCGCGGAGATGGTCTCCATGGGGCTCGTCGACACCTACTGGGGCGTGATCCTGCCGCAGGTCGCCGTGCCCGCGATGGTCTTCATCCTGGTCAAGTTCTTCGACGGGGTGCCGCGTGAACTGGAGGAGGCGGCGTTCGTGGACGGGGCCGGGCGGTGGCGGGTCTTCTGGACCATCGTGATGCCGCTGTCCCGGCCGGTGCTGGCGGCCGTGGCGATCTTCACCTTCATCTCGACGTGGAACAACTTCCTGTGGCCGTTCCTGGTCACGACCGACCCGAACGGGATGACGCTGCCGGTGGGGCTGGTCAACGTCCAGTCCTCGTACGGGCTGCGGTACGCCCAGATGATGGCCTCGGTCGTGATCGCCGGCCTGCCGCTGCTGGTGGTCTTCACGCTCTTCCAGCGCCAGATCGTCCGCGGCGTGGCCCATACGGGGCTGGCGGGCCAGTGAGTGTCCCCCCACGGGGTGGAGTCGGTCTGCCCGGCCCGGCAGTACGCCGGGCAGACCGAACCCACCGGCGACGCTCAGCTCCCCAGCACCACCGTGGTCAGCGACCGCGCCGGCAGCTCGACCCCCAGCTTTCCGCCTCGGACGTCCGCCGTGCCGACCCGGCTCAGCGAATGCGTCTCATCGGTGCGGTACACCGACCCGCGCGCGGAGCCCCCCGCACCGCCGCCCGTCAGCGCGTAGTCCGCCCGCACCGCGTCCGTCCCCGTGTTGAGGATTTCCAGCACCCGCTTCCCGTCCTGGTTGCGGAACGCCGTGATCTTGACGCCCGGCGCCTCGGTCGACGCGGCCACCCGCACCGCCCCCGGCCGGATGAACCTGCTGTACGCGGCCAGGGCCCACAGCCGCTTGGAGACGTGGTAGTCCGCCCCGTCCAGCTGGATCAGCCCGCGCGTGGCCCCGATCGAGGCGCCGAACCAGTACACATACGCGCTGGCGCGGGCGTCCGCGAGCGTGGTGTGGATCGCCTCGGCGACGGCCAGTCCGTCGTAGCCGGAGCCGTCGTCCCACGCCTCGTTCCAGGTCGCGCCGTTCGGGCTCCACTCGGACATCCAGGTGCGGCGGCCGGTCGGCAGCGGCTGGTCGGAGGGGGTGATGTACGGATGGCCGGTGTGCACCCCGACCAGCGCCGCGGCCCGCGGATCCGCCTCGATCGCCGCGCTGAACGCCGCCTGCTGGTCCCATCCGGCGGCGTCGCAGCACACCAGGTCGATCCCGGCCCGCCGTACGGTCGGCCCGAGCGCCTTGACCGTCTCCACCGCCTGCTCGGGCGTGAACTGCATGGACGCGTACGAGGTGGAGAGGTCCGGCTCGTTGGTGAAGCCGACGTCGGTGATGCGGACGCCCTCCTGGCGGTAGAACTTCGCGTACTGGACGAGGTAGTCGGCGTACGCCTGCCGCCACTCGGGCTTGAGCGTCCCGCCGTTCGCGTCCGTGCCGTTGGTCTTCATATAGCCGGGCGCGCTCCAGGCGTCGGCGTAGAAGCGCTTGACGCCGTACGCCTTCGCCTCCTTCGCCAGCCACACCTGGCCGCCGTCGTCGCCGTCCCACTCATAGCGCGGCGTCGCCTCGGGGCCGCCCGGGTCGGTCGGCTGGATCGACTTCATATGGTCGTACACCTCGTCCGAGGACGAGCCGACACCCAGCCGCAGAATGCTCAGACCGGCCCCGGACTTCCGGTCCAGCAGCAGGTCCAGGACCTCCCGCTGGTGTTCGGGGGTCAGCCCGCGCGCGCCGTGCATGACGTCGGCGCGCTGGAAGGCCTGCGAGAAGCCGAAGCCGTCGATGGGCTGGAGACGTTGGCCGAAGTCCACCCGCCCCGAGTCCACCCGGCCGGTGGTCCCCGCCGGGGTCCCCGCCGCGGTGCCGTCCCCGGCATGGGCCTTTGGCGCGGTCGCCGCCGTGCCCAGGAGGGCGACGGCCAGTGCGCCCGTCACAGCGGCGCGCATCACCTTGATCACAAGAGCGTCCTTTCCCCTGCCTCCGAAAAACTTCCGGAACGTCACCGAAACGTTCGAGGGAACGTAGAGGCAGCTGAAAGGCGAGTCAATCCCCTGGGAGAGGGGAGGTGTTGAGGCCACCCATCGCGTCGCGTACCGCCATGTGTTTCGGAGGGGCACCGAAAACATTCCGAAGGAGAGCCGAATGATCCACGCCAAGTCCGCGCGCACGCGCCCGGGCGGCCGCGTCCGCAGGGGCCGGCGACTCGCCGTCCTGGCGGCCGCCACGGCCTTCGCCCTGTTGCCGACCAGCGCCTCCGCCTACCCCGATCCGGGCCGGGTGACGGGCGACATCGTCGTGCACGACCCCACCATGATCCGTGCGAGCGACGGCACCTACCTGCTGTACTCCACCCACGGCGGTCTGGAGGCCCGTACCTCCACCGACCGGATCGCGTTCAGCCGCTCGGGGAACGCCTTCAACACCCCGCCGTCGTGGTGGAAGAACTACTCCTCGAGCAATGACCCCTGGGCGCCCGATATCTCGTACCAGGGCGGCAAGTACCTGATGTACTACGCCGTCTCGTCCTTCGGGTCCAGCAACTCCGCGATCGGATTCGCCACCTCGTCCAGCGGCAAGGCGGGCACCTGGACCGACTACGGAATCGTGCACTCCACCACCGGCAGCAGCAACTACAACGCCATCGACCCCAACCTCTTCGTCGACGGCGACGGCAAGTGGTGGCTGTCCTTCGGCTCGTGGTGGTCGGGGCTGAAGATGATCCGCATCGACCCGTCCACGGGCAAGCAGTACTCCGGCGACAAGACCGTCTACAGCATCGCCTCCCGGCCCACCGGCACCAAGGCCGTCGAAGCGCCCACGGTCGTCAAGCGCAACGGCTACTACTACCTGTTCGCCTCGTACGACACCTGCTGCGCGGGCACCAGCTCCACGTACAAGATCAAGGTCGGCCGCGCCACCAGCCCCACCGGGCCGTACCTCGACAAGAACGGGGTCAACATGATGAACAACGGCGGCTCGGTGGTGCTGGAGTCCCACGGCCGCTACATCGGCCCCGGCGGGCAGTCGGTCATGAGCGACGTCGACGGTGACCTGCTCGTCTACCACTACTACGACGGCCAGGACAACGGGACCCCGAAGCTCGGCGTCAACCTGCTGAGCTGGAGCGGGGGTTGGCCGACCGCGTACTGATCATGACCTGACATGAACCTGACGGTTCGGGGAGGTGTACCAGGGGCAAATCTGGAGACGGATCACGAAGATCCTACGCGCGTAGCGCCCCCGCCCCTCGGCGACGAGAGGTGGGGGCGCTACGGCACATCACCGACAGAAAGCAGAGATCCATGACGCAGGACCGCACCCGCACCTGGAACAGACGCCGGTTACTGATGCTCGGCGGCGGCGCCACGGCGGGCGCCGCGCTCGGCCTGGGCGCCAAGGTGGCCACCGCGAGCGAGTCGGCCCCCACAGCCGTACCGACGTCCTCGCGCTTCGATCTGACCGAGCCCTCGTACGACCTCTTCCGCCATGCGCCGCTGCACGACGCGAGGGTCCAGCAGTCGTTCTGCTTCGACAACGTCAACCGGCGCCTGTTCGTGGCCCAGCTCAAAGACGGCTCCGCCGACAGCAGCGGCGATCTGTGCATCACCCAGCTGGACTTCTCCGGCAATGAGCTCGGCTATATGTATCTGCTCGGATTCGGACACGCCGTGTCCATCGGCGCGCAGGCGGTGGGTAGCAGCACCTATCTGTGGACCGAAGTGGACGTCAACAGCGGCGCCCGCGGCAAACGACTGGCCCGCTTCCGCTGGAGCAGCGGAACGACCCTCTCCAACACCTCCTCCGCCCTGACCAAGCACTCGCCCGTCTCCGACGCGACGGAGACCACCTGCGCGATCGACCCGGTGAACAACCGGATGGCGATCCGCTATCTGAACACCGCGGGCAGCAGGCGGTACGCGATCTTCAACGTGAACGAGGTCGCGGCCGGCAACTACTCCAACCGCCTGGCGGACTTCGCCCAGCCCAGCGACTCGGCCGTCTTCCAGGGCTACACGCTCTACGGCTCCTACGTCTACCAGCTGACCGGCACCGCCTACGGCGCCGACAACCCGTCCCCCGGCAACGCCTACACCTCCAGCGTCAACGTCAACACGGGCGCGCTCACCCAGCGGGCCTTCACCGGCGCGGGCTCCACGCTGACCTACCGCGAACCCGAAGGCATGGGGGTGTACCGGACGGCCGCGGGGGAGGTCCGGCTCTTCCTGGGCTTCGCCTCCGGTGAGGCGGGCGACCGCCGCAGCAACATCTTCTACAAGAACGTCCTCGTCTGAGCCGAGGCCCAGCGGGCCGTGCTCCCGCCCGGCGACTCGTATCGGTGGTCGCCGGGCGGGAGCCCGTATGCGCCGTCGGCGTAGTTCCGGGCGCTCCGGGTACCTGAGAGGGGTCCGTCCGCCGACGAAGGGAACCGGCAGTGACTGACCGACGACTGGAAGCCCCCGGGGACCACATCGACGCCGTACCGCGGGACCTGCCCGACCAGCAGGCGCACGACGGCCCGGACCCGCTGGATGCGGGCGGCCTGGACGTGGGCGGTGCCGCAGGCCGGTACGGCGCCCCGGGCGGCAGCGACGACGACGTAGACCACCCGATTCCGGATGAGCCATCCGGGTTAAACAGCGCAAAATCCGCAAAAGCTGCGAACATAAAGGTAAGGACAACCGCACGAACCGCTCAGCGAAGAAGGTGCCCGCCATGGCCAGCCTGGAATGGCACGCCGAGCACGTAATGGTGAACCTCACCGGAATCTCTCGGGACGACGCCGACGTGGTCTTCGACGTACTGCACCGGTGCTACCGCTCCGACGACGCGTACGCCGGTCTGCCGGAGCATCCGCTCGAAGGCCACCCGGTGGTGTGGACCTCGACCTTCGAGGTCACCCCGACCCACCCGGAGCCCGAGCCCACCGCACTGACCGCGCCCATCACGGCCGATCTGCAGGGCTGCCCGTGCCAGGTGGAGCTGATGCGCGAGGTGCTGGCCCGGGCCTTCGCCATCGAGGACCACGGCAAGGTGCCGGGCGACCAGGAGCGGGAGGTGGAGCTCCGGCTGGTGAGCCGGTAGGACGGCGCGGTACGAGGGCGGGGGCGGCGCCTCAGACCCCGACGGTGCCGTCGACGCCCTCGCGCAGAAAGTCGGCGTGGCCGTTGTGCCGTCCGTACTCCAGGATCATGTGCAGCATCACCGTGCGCAGCGATACGTCCTGCCCCCACCGCTCGGCGTGGACCGTCACCTCCAGCGATTCGGCCGCCGCCTCGATCCGCCGTGCGTGCTCCACCTCCGCCTGCCAGGCATCGAACGCCTCAGCCCGCGTGGCCTCCCGCGCGTCGTAGGCCACCTGGAAGTCGAACGAGTCCGACCAGACGAGCGGGATGTCCTCGCCGCCCAGCACCCGGCGGAACCAGTTGCGCTCCACCTCGGCCATGTGCCGCACCAGCCCGAGCAGCGAGAGCGTCGAGGGCGGCATCGACTGACGCCGCAGCTCCTCGTCGGACAGGCCGTCGCACTTCATGGCGAGGGTCGCCCGGTGGAAGTCGAGGAAGCCGCGCAGTGTCTCGCGTTCGTCCGCGGTGGTGGGTACGCGGGGGCGTTCGGTGGTCATGGGTGGGTCCCTTTCGTACGGGCTGATGCTCGCTCGTATGGGCTGATGCTCGCGGAGGTTTTCAGTCCAGCTCCACGAACCGGCTCGCCCACGTCTCGAACTGTTCGTAGGGTTCCTTGAGCCCGGCCCGGAGCGCGTCGAGGTCCGGCGGTCGCAGCCCGAAGGTCTCGTTCAGCCAGGTGAGGTATTCCTGGTGGCCCTCGGTGTGCTGCTCGACGAGGTCGGGGTTCAAGGTCTCGTCGTCGATGGTCAGGAGCTGGAACAGCTCCAGCAGATTCCGCGCGACGATGTAGAGGTCTCCGTCGTCGCCGACGAAGACGACGGGCAAGGTGGCGAGGTCGGTCCGATCGTCACAGCGCCAGAGGGCGTAGTGGGAACCGGAGCGGGTGGCCAGCGCGAAGGGGATGAAGCCGTCCAGGAACTCCGGATCCTCCGACCAGGTGTGCAGACCGGCGTTCACGCCGTACTCGCGCAGTTCGAACCCCGCCGAGTACCAGACCCGGCCGATCCGGTTTTCGAACTCTTTGAGCAGGTTCAGTTCCGGTATGGGTGAGTAGACGTCACTCATGATGCGAATTCCCCGTTGTTGAGTCGCCGCGACAAACGCTCTCTGGCCGAGGCAAGTGAATCATGGGGCCGTCGGGTGGCGGTCGTCGAGCCAGTTGCCGTGGAAGCCGAACGGCACCCGGGCCGGCAGCTGGACCGTGGCGACGGGGCCCGCGGAGGACGGCGAAGCCGGCGATCTGGACGCAACAAGTGGTCGTCGGGCGGAGGTGGGCGCTGATGTAGGGGCCCGGCACCCTGGGCCCGTACGGGGCGGCCCAGGGGCGGATCGGGGCTCGCCCCGATGCGTGGTCCGGGCCGACTGGCGGAGGGTGGGCGTTGTCACGCCGGTTCGGGCCGCGACGCGGCCCCGTAGGACAAGGAGGCCCCGCCCCATGGCCACGCTCAGGATTTCTCGCTCCGCCGTCACCTCGTCGCCGTCCCTGACCCGCCGTCGCGCCCTGCGCGCTGCGGGCGCGGGGGCGGTGGCCGTCGGGGCCGGGCTCGCGTCGGCGCCCGGCGCCTCGGCCGATACGAAGCGGAGGGGCAAGGGCGGGCCGCCGACGGAGGGACGGATCGACACGCACCACCACGCATTACCGGACGCCATGCGCGAGTGGGCCGTCGAGGCCGGGCTGCTCCCGCCCGAGGGCGGGCCGGACTGGGCGCGTTGGACCCTCCACGAGACGCTGGAGGTGATGGACGCCAACCGCATCGCGGCCGGTGCCGCCTCCGCCCCGGTGCCGTCGATGGCCTTCCGCGACCGGGCGGTGGCGGAGGCGGGGGTGCAGGTGTGCAACGAGTCGCTGGCGGAGCTGGTCGCGGACCATCCGACCCGGTTCGGCTTCTTCGCCAACGTTGCGATGGCGCATATCGACCTGGCGGTCGAGCAGGCCGCGTACGCGCTGGACGAGCTCGGCGCCGACGGCGTGATCATGATGACCAGCACGGGCGGCCGCTACCTCGGAGACCGGGCGTTCGACCCGCTCTTCGCCGAGCTCAATCGCCGCCGGGCCGTGGTCTTCGTCCATCCCCAGGGGCTGCCCGAGGGCGGCACCGAGCTGCCGGGGGTGTCCGAGGCCATCGCGGACTTCCCGCTCGACACCACCCGGGCGGCGCTGAACCTGATCGCCACCGGCACCCTCGACCGCTACCCCGACCTGTCGATCATCCTGTCCCATGCCGGCGGTTTCCTGCCGTACGTGGCCGGGCGGGCCATCTCCGCCGGGCGGCAGGGGGAGGGCCCCGACCCGGAGGCGGTCCGCCGGGCACTGCGCCGCTTCTTCTACGACACCGCCCTGCCGCTGTCCCCGTACGCCACCCCGACCCTGCTGGCCGCCGCCGACCCGACCCGCATCCTGTACGGGAGCGACTGGCCGGCCAGGCCCGCCCGCGAAGTGGGCGCCATCACCGTGGACTTCGACCGAGACCCCGCCCTCGACCACCGCGCCCGTCGGCGCATCAACCGCGACAACGCCCTCCGTCTGCTGCCCCGCCTCGCCGCCCGGCTGAGGCGCTGAGGTTCAGGATCCCGAGTCACCGTTGAAGATCATGTACAGCGCCTCGTGCGGGCCGACGACCAGGAGCCGTCGGGCATCCTCGTACACGTCTATCGAGTGGCCGTCGGCCCGCCAGAATCCGCCGTCCCCGTCGGCGTCGGCCCATACGAGCATCCGGCGCTCCGGGCCGCCGACCCGCTCCAGGGGGCGGGCCAGGAGCTCGTCCAGGAGGGCATCGACCAACGGGCCGGACGCGTCGGACGTCTCGCGGCACTGGTGGCGGCAGGCGCGGCGGAACGCCTCGACCTCGGTCAGGAAGGCGGCGGTGTCCAGGGAGTGCAGCCGGTCACCCAGCATCCACAGGCTCGTGGCCGATTCGCCGGGAGCGCCGAGGGTGGTGCAGTACTGGGCCGGGTAGCCGTCCGGGTCCTCGCTGTCCAGCTGTTCCTGGGTCGGGATCAGATGGGCCGGGCCGAACCAGGCGCCTGCCCCGTAGTCGTAGTAGACCCCCAGGTAGGTGTCGTCGTACTCCTCGCACCATGACGTGCTCTCCCACCAGTCCCGCACCTCGTCGAGGTCGGCGGCCTGCTCAGGATCGAGTCCGTGGGGCCGCCGGCCGACGCTGAACGCGGCGCGCCCGTCGCATTTCAAGAGGGCCGCGAGAACCGTCCCGGCGCACAGGGAGCGCACCTTCGTCTCGGCGGCGTCGTGCTCCTCGGGGGCGACCCGGACGCCGTCCGGGCAGGCGGCGAAGGAGCATGCGGCGTGGCGCGGTTCGCCACGCCCCTCCCGCTCCTGCTCCTGCTCCCGACGAGGTACGACGCTGATGCGCAGCGCCGCGTCGTACTCGGTCTCCCATGCCAGCACCACATGCGTCTCGTCGGGAACGACTGTCACGAGCACCGCTTCCCGCCCCTGGGAGAGGATCAACTCGCGCAGGTCGGCGATGAGCAGTTCAACGCGCCGGGATGGAGCACTGCCGCCCGCCAGCAGGGCCCGCTCCACGGCGGCGGCCGCCTCAGCCACGGCAATGGCGCTCGTGTGCGCCACCGCCGGGAAGAGTCCGGTCTTCACGATTGCGTCGGGTCGCGTCATCCAAGGTTCGTTCGGCTCCGGCCGGATGTCCGTGAGAACCATAGGAACCATGAGTGCGTCAGGGGCGTCCTCGCTCAGCCAGCGGTCGAGCAGATGGACCCGCACCGCGACATCGAGCTGCCCGTTCCAGTCCTCGGCGAGAAGGTTTTCTTTCTGGGCGTCGTGCTCGGGATGGTCGAGGAACTGCTCGATGGTGGGGTTCAACACGCGGACCTCCTGGGGCAGATGGCAGCACAGAAAGTCTCTCGCGCGCCTCTGACAGCCGGGCCGGGCACTTCCGGGCCGCACGAGGCGTTGACGCGCGGGGAACGGAGATCTTACCGTCTCGTTCGAAGTTGCGATCGGTATCCGAGATATCGGACAAGCGCGCGCCAGCGCAGGAGAGAGACGCCGCCATGCCGCCGACGACCCCCAGCAACCGCACCGCCGCCGACACTGCCGCCACCCCCGCAGACACCGCCGCCGACACCCCCGCTCCCGCCCCACCAGCCCGCTTCACCCTCGACCCCGCCTTCGCCGTGGGCGACGTCGACCCGCGTGTGTTCGGGTCGTTCGTCGAGCACCTGGGCCGCTGCGTCTACACCGGCATCTACGAACCCGGCCACCCCACCGCCGACGAGGCCGGTCTGCGCACCGACGTCCTGGAGCTGATCCGCGAGCTGGGGGTCACCGTCATCCGCTACCCCGGCGGCAACTTCGTCTCCGGCTACAAATGGGAGGACGGCGTCGGCCCCGTCGACGAGCGCCCGCGCCGACTCGACCTGGCCTGGCGGTCGACCGAGACCAACCGCTTCGGCCTCGGCGAGTACATCGACTTCCTCCGCAAGGTCGACGGCGAGCCGATGATGGCCCTCAACCTCGGCACGCGCGGCGTCGCCGAGGCGCTGGAGCTGCAGGAATACGCCAACCACCGGTCCGGCACCGCCCTGTCCGACCGCCGTGCCGCACACGGCGACAAGGACCCGTACGACATCCGGCTGTGGTGCCTGGGCAACGAGATGGACGGCCCCTGGCAGACCGGCCACAAGACGGCCGAGGAGTACGGGCGGCTAGCCGCCGAAACCGCCCGCGCCATGCGGCAGATCGACCCGCACGTGCAGCTGGTGGCCTGCGGCAGCTCCTCGCAGTCCATGCCGACCTTCGCCGAGTGGGAGGCGACGGTCCTGCAAGAGGCATACGACCTCGTCGACTACATCTCCCTGCACGCCTACTACGAAGAGCTCGACGGCGACCGCGACTCCTTCCTCGCCTCGGCCGTCGACATGGAGTCCTTCATCGAGAACGTGATCGCCACCTGCGACCACGTGGGCGCCCGGCTCAAGTCCAAGAAGAAGATCAACCTCTCCTTCGACGAGTGGAACGTCTGGTACCTGACCCGCTTCCACGGCGCCGAGCCGCCCAACTGGGACGAGGCGCCGCGGCTCCTGGAGGACAACTACTCCGTCACCGACGCCGTCGTCTTCGGCTCACTGCTCATCGCGCTGCTGCGCCACGCCGACCGGGTCACCGTCGCCTGCCTCGCCCAACTCGTCAACGTCATCGCGCCGATCATGACCGAGCCGGGCGGCCCGGCCTGGAAGCAGACCACCTTCTTCCCGTTCGCGCAGGCGTCGCGTCACGGGCGCGGGCGGGTCTTGCAGGTCAATGTCGACAGCCCGACGCACGAGACGGCCAAGTACGGCGAGGTGCCGCTGCTGCACGCCACCGCCGTCGCGGACGAGGAGACCGGCGAGGTCACCGTCTTCGCCGTCAACCGCGACCAGACGCGACCGCTGCCGCTGACGGTGGACCTGCACGGCCTGTCGTCCGTATCCCGGATCGTCGAACACAGCGTCCTCGCGGACGCCGACCCCGAGGCCCGCAACACCCTGGCCGAGCCCGAGCGCGTCACCCCGCACGCCGCGACCGGCACGGCCCTGGACGGCGAGGGCGGGGGCGGGGTGCTGCGGGCCACGCTGGAGCCGATGTCCTGGAACGTCATCCGGCTGGCGTGAGCGGGGCGGTCAGCGCCGCGCGGTAGGCCTCCTCCGGCTGCGCGCCTTCGAGGACGGTCCCGTCCTCGAAGGCGACGTACGGTACGGCGTCGACCTGGACGCCGAGCGCGCGTACGCGGTCCAGTTCGGCGCGCAGCGCGGCCGTCTCGGCCGCGTCGCCGGCATCGGTGGCGGCGGGCCCCACCCCGGTCTCGGCGGCCAGCCGGGCCAGGGTGGTGCGGTCGGAGATCAGCAGCCCGTCCGTGAAGTACGCCCGGAACAGGCGCTCCGCCATCCGCTCCCCGAGTCCCTGCGCGGACGCGCGGGCGACCAGCCGGTGGGCGTCAAAGGTGTTGGTGAACAGGGCGCGTTCGAAGTGCAGCTCCAGACCGTCCGCCACGCCGAAGGAGGTGTCGGAGGTGACCTGCCGTACGAACGCCTCGCCCTGGGTCCGCCTCCAGACCTCGAACAACGGCTCACCGGCGGCGGAGGGCGCGTCGGGCTCGGCCTGGAACGGGCGGATGGTCAACTCGGCCTCGCCGCCGGCGGCCCGGGTGAGGCGGGTGAAGCCGAGGTAGCAACGGACACAGGCGAGGTCGAGGGCGATCTCAACACGGCGTTTGTTTTGCATGTCCACCAGCCTCGGCGCGGCGCGAGGGAACAGGAAGGGCAAGCCTCTTCCTGGTAAAAGCGATACCAGGCTGGGTGAGGGACGCCCGCGGCCCCCGGCCGGATACTGGAGCGATGAGCGGGACGGGGAGCGGCGACGGGAACACCGGAAGCCTGGCCGGGGACGACGGACACCCGGGCGGGAACTCCGGAAACCCGGGCGGGGGCGAGACGGCCGGGGACGATGCGGCGGGGGACGACACGGTGGGGGACGACAGGGCCGGGGGCGACGCGGTCGGCGACCTCGCGGGCGCGCTGCGCCGTTGGCGCGACCGGCTGGACCCGGCGACGGTCGGCCTGCCGACCGGACGCGTACGCCGCGCGCCGGGGCTGCGGCGCCAGGAACTGGCCCAGCTCGCGGGGATGTCCGTCGACTACGTCATCCGTCTCGAACAGGGCCGCGCGACCTCCCCGTCCCCCCAGATCCTCACCGCCCTCGCCCGAGCCCTACGGCTGTCCGAGCCGGAACGCCGCCACCTGTTCCTCCTCGCGGGCCGGCCCGCGCCCACCACCGACCGCATCTCGTCCCACCTCACCCCCGGCGTCCAGCGCATGCTCGACCAGATGCGGGCCACCCCGGTCGGGGTGTACGACGCGGCGTGGACCCTGATCGCCTGGAACCAGCTGTACGCCGCGCTGCACGGCGACCCCTCCGGGCGCTCGGAGCGCGAGCGCAACGTCCTGTGGCGCCACTTCACCGGGCGCCCCGACCGCGTGACCCACACCCCCGAACAACAGGCCCGCTTCGAAACCGCCACCGTCGCCGACCTGCGCTCCGCGACCGCCCACTACCCCGCCGACCGGCCCCTGCGCACCCTCGTCGCCGACCTGCGCCGCACCAGCGACCACTTCGCCCGGCTCTGGGACTCCCACGCGGTGGGCAGCCACACCATGGACACCAAGACCGTCCACCACCCCGACGTCGGCCCGCTCGTCCTCGACTGCGACGTCCTCAACGCCCCCGGCAGCGACCTCCACGTCGTCATCCACACCGCCGCCCCGGGCACGGACGCGGCGGACAAGCTGAGCCTGCTCGCGGTGATCGGTACGCAGACGATGACAGGAAACGTGTGTGCCTGACCCCACCGGGGCCAGGCACACACGTCCGTCCTGCCGCGGTACCCGCTAAACGACCAGCCAGAGCAGACTCGTCAGCAGGAAGCCCGCCACGCCCATCGCCGTCGTCAGGACGGTCCAGGTGCGCAGGCCGTCGCCGACCTCGAGGCCGACCAGGCGGGTGAACATCCAGTACCCGGCGTCGTTAATGTGCGAGACCGACAGGCCGCCCGCGCCCATCGCCAGGCAGACCAGGGCCAGTTGCTGCGGGGACAGGTCGGTGCGCTGGAGCAGCGGGGTGATCAGGCCGGCCGTGGTGACCAGGGCCACCGTGGTGGAGCCCTGTACCGCGCGCAGCAGCATCGTCATCGCGAAGGCCAGGGCCAGCAGCGGCAGGCCCGTACGGTCCAGGACGTCGGCCACGGCGTCGCCGATGCCGGTCTTCACCAGCACCTTGCCGAAGACACCGCCCGCGCCCGCCACCAGGATCACCATGGCCACGCCCGGCAGCGCCGAGCCCATGACCTCGGAGATACGGGCGCTCGACCAGCCGCGCCGGGCGCCCAGGAAGTACGCGGCGAGCGCCGCCGCGACGAGCAGGGCGACCATCGGGGCGCCCAGGACGGTGAGGATGGCGCGGAGGGTGGAGCCCTCGGAGAGGAAGTTGGTGCCGATGGTGCCCAGGAGGATGAGGACGATCGGGGTGACGATCAGGGACACCACCATGCCGAACGACGGCGGGTTCTCCGCGCCCTCGACCGGGCCCTTGGGCGCGGACTTGGCCTCGGAGTCGGCCTCGGCCCCCGCCCCGTCCCCGTCGCCGAACACCTTCGCGTACACATCCGCCGTCATCGGGTACTCGCGGCGCGTCATCCGCTTGGCGAGCAGATAGCCCAGCAGGATCACGACCGCCGTCACCGGAATGCCGAACAGCAGCACCCAGCCCTGGTCGGCCCCGATCGTCGTGGCCGCCGCCACCGCGCCCGGGTGGGGCGGCAGGAAGGCGTGCACGGTGAGCATCGCCGCGCCCATCGGCAGGGCGTACACCAGCAGCGGCTTGCGCGACGCGCGGGCCACGCCGTACGCGATCGGCATCAGGATGATCAGGCCGACCTCGAAGAACACCGGGATGCCGAGCAGAAACCCGGCCGCGGTGAGCGCGAGCGGGGTGCGGCGTTCGCCGAAGCGGTCCATGAGCGAGTGCGCCAAGGACGCGGCGCCGCCGGACAGTTCGATGATGCGGCCGATCATCGCGCCGAGGGCGATGATCGTGGCTATGTGGCCGAGCGTCGAGCCCATGCCCTCTTCGATGGTGGCCACCAGCTCCGCGGCCGGGACGCCCGCCGTGAGCGCCACACCGATGGACACCACGACCAGGGCGACGAAGGGCTGGATCTTCGCCTTGATGATCATGAGCAGCAGGAGGGCCACGCCCACCGCCGCCACCGTCAGAAGCGCGCCGTGGCTCATCGGCCTTCTCCTCTCGGGGACAGGACGGTCACGATGGAGGAGTCGTCGCGGGCCGCGAGCCCGGCCCGCTCGCCCAGCAGATACAGCTGCTCGGCGGCGGAGGCCAGCGGCACCGGCACATGCGCGTTCTTCGCGATGCCGGTCACGATGCCCATGTCCTTGACGAAGATGTCGAGGCGGGAGCGGACCTCGACGGAGTCCGCGCCGCCATCCCCGTACACCTGCGCCATACGCGGCCCGCGGTCGGCGAACATGAACGAGCCCGCCGCGCCCTGGCTCAGGCTGTCGATCACGGTCTGCGGGTCGAGGCCGAGGCCGCGCGCGAGGGCGACGGCCTCGGCGGCGGCGGCGATGTGCACGCCCGCGAGCAGCTGGTTGATGGCCTTCAGGGCCTGGCCGTCGCCGGGCTTGTCACCGATGACCGTCAGGGTGGAGGCGAGCCGGTCAAGCACCGGGCGGGCCACCTCGAGGGCGGCCGGCTCCGCGCCGACGACGATCAGCAGATCGCCGTTCCCGGCGCGGGTCGGGCCGCCGCTGACCGGGGCGTCCACGAGCCGTACGGCCGTGCCCCGCTCGGCGAGCGCGGCGGCGGTCGACCGGGCGGCCTCCGGGCCGACGGTGCTGGTGAGCACCACCACGGCCCCGGCCTTGAGCGTCTCGGCGGCGCCCGACTCGCCGAACAGCGCGCCGTCGACCTGGGCCTGGTCGCGTACGGCCAGCACGACGACGTCGGCGTCGCGGGCCGCGTCGGCGGGGGTGGCGGCCTCGGCGGCCCCGTGTTCGACGGCGAGCGCGCGGCGCTCGGCCGCGATGTCGAACACGGCCACCGGGAACGCACCGGCCAGCCGCTGCGCCATGGGCAGCCCCATGGCGCCCAGGCCGATGACGGCGGTCCGGGGTGTGGATGTCGCTGGGGAAGCGGATGTGGACATGCGGGTTCCTTGGGAGGGAGGGGGAGGGAAGGGGAGGGGGAGGGGAGGGGGAGGGGGACGAGAAAAGGCATGCGAGGGCACAGCGGGGCTGTCGCCGCCGGCGGACGCCCACGCCCAGCGGTGACCGGGGGAGCGGGATCCGTGAGGAGGGGGCACCCGGGCCGGCGCGGGTCGCGCCCGGCCCGGGCTACGTTGCCCGGGCTACGTTGCGGAAGGGGGCGGGGTTACGTCGGCTGCGTCGTCGAAGGGGGCGGCGACAGCTTCTGCGTGATCCGGAGCGCGGTCGCCGCGACCGCATCCCGCCCCGCGGCCCACGTCGACACCACGTCCGAGCCGGGCAGCGCGCCGGGCAGCGCCGAGGACACCGCCTCCAAGTACGCCCGCCGCAGCTCCGCGTTGACGTTCACCTTCGCCACGCCGCGCCGTACCGCCCCGAGCAGCTGCTCCTCGGGCAGCCCGCTCGCGCCGTGCAGTACGAGAGGCACCGCGACCGCGGCGTTGATACGCGCCAGGCGGTCCAGATCGAGTCGTACGGGCGCGGCCGTGAAGCCGTGGACGTTCCCGACCGCGACCGCCAGCGCGTCAACGCCGGTCGCGGCCACGAACTCCGCGGCCTGATCCGGGTCGGTCATGGAGCCGCCGGTCGCGCGAGCGTCGGTCGAGACGTCCTCGTCGCCCGCCAGCGCGCCCAGTTCTGCCTCGACCCAGACGCCCGCGGCGTGCGCCCGCTCGACGGCCTTGCGGGTGAGCGCGACGTTCTCCGCGAAGGGGAGGTGCGAGCCGTCGATCATGACGGAGGTGTAGCCCGCCTCGACGCAGGCCGTGATCTCCTCCAGGTCCCGGCTGTGGTCCAGATGCACACCGAGCGCGGCGTCCGAGCGCCGGGCGGCGTCGAGGGCGAGGGCCATCAGGGCCTCGCGGCCCGCGTGTTTGAAGGCGCTCGACCCGGCCTGGAGCAGCACCGGCCGCCCGGCGGCCTCGGCCGCGGCGACGATGCCCTGGACGGTCTCGAGGTTGTAGGCGACGAAGCCCGGTATCGCCCGGCCCTCGCGGGCGGCGGCGGTCAGGGCGTCGGTTCCGTGCAGCAACATCATCGGCTCCGGAGCAGGTCGATGGCGTCGGCGAGGGCGTTGTCGTCGCCGACGTTGCCGGCGAAGACGATGTACGGGATGCCGACGCTGGGGCCGGACTCGGGCTCCCACAGCGAGACGATGCCGGGGAGCAGTGTGCCGCGCGCCCAGGCCCGGCGGATCTCCAGGCCCTCGGTCGCGATATCGCTTGAGGTGATGCCGCCCTTGGCGACGACGAACGCGGGCCGCCGCTCGGCGGTGATCGCCCGTACGGTCTCGACCAGCGCGGCGGACACATTGCGGGCGATGGCGAGCGAGTCGTCCGCGTCGGCGCCGGTGACGAGCGAGCGGGTGGTGCGCACCACGACCTCGCTCTCCTCCAGCGCCCGGGCGCAGGCCCGCGCCACCTCGGCTATATGCGCGGCGCGGCGCTCTTCGTCGAGCAGGGCGTGGACGTCGAGTTCGAACTCGGCGATCCCGCCGCGCTCGCGCAGCCGGTCCAGCTGGCGGGTGGTGAGCCCGACGTGCGAGCCGACGGCGATCAGGCCGTGGCGGCCCGCCGCGTCCCGACCCGCCGCGTCCCGCCCCGCCCGCAGCTCCTGCGCCGTCAGCGGGGCGCGGGCGGCCTGGCCCGCGCGGGCTCGTACGAAGGAGGGGCCGCAGCGGTACAGCAGCCGGGCGCCGGTGGCCTCCGCCGTGGCCGAGGCGAGGGCGAGTACGCGCAGATCGTCGTCGGTCAGGGCGTCCGCGACGGCCGTCCGGCCCTCGCGCAGCGAGCCCAGCAGTCCGGCCACATGCTCGGGGCCACGCACCCGCAGGTCCTCCAGGGTGATGCGCAGCACGTCGGCCGCGGCCACCCGGCCGCCGGTCTTCTCCTCGATCCACTCCGGGAGGCGGGAGTTGGCGTAGCCGAAGGTGGCGTCGCGCGCGAACTCGCTCTGCCCGACCGGCAGCATCCCCTCCGCCGTACGCATCCAGTGGACCGAGTCGGCGGTGAGCCGCCCGGCCTCGATATACGCGGGGACGAGGACGACACCGTCCACGGGCACCTCGTCGGCCAGGACGTCCGTCTCCAGCGGGAAGTGTCCGCGCAGTGTGGAGTCGCCGCGGCTGGCCAGTACGTAGCCGATGCCCTCGGCGGCCGACGCCTGCGCAAGGGCGCGGACGACCTCGCGGTTGCGGGTGGCGGCGGCGTCCGGGGCGAGGCTGCGGGTGTTGGTGAGCACGAAGAAGGCCGTGCTGTCCTGGCGCAGCGCCCACCGCAGGTCCTCGACCGTCCAGGTGGTGAGGACGGGCACGTCGGCCACGGTCTGTGTGCCGGTCGGGTCGTCGTCGAGCACGACCAGGCGGCGGTCCGCGGCGAGCGCGGCGGTCACCTCGGCGGGGGTCACTTCGCGGGGCGGGGGCAGCTCGTGAGCCTCGGGGAAGCGGAGGGTCTGGGACATGGGTGGATCAACTTTCGTGCGGGTGTCCGGGCAGGCCGGAGCCGTGGCGTGGCGCCCGCTGGTGTGGTGGTCAGGGCGCGCCCGGGGGAGTGGTGCTTGGGCTCGGGGCGGAGCGGGCTCAGGCGTCCGGTTGCTCGGCGACCCGCGTGACATGCGTACGCAGATCGTCCGTCGTCTGCGCCATGTGGTCGTCCATCGCGCGCCGGGCCTTCTCCGGATCCGCTGTGCGCAGCGCATCCAGGACGGCCTCGTGGTGCTGGATGGCGTTCGTACGGATCTGGGGCACGGCCGAGGTCTGCCGCCGGCCCTCGACGAGCAGCCTGCCGAAGGGTTCGAAGAGCAGGGGTACGAAGGCGTTGCCGGAGGCTCGCATCACCACGTCGTGGAAGGCGATGTCCGCCTCGACGAACTGCTCGGTGTCCCCGGCCCGCGCGGCGGTCCGCATCTCCTCCAGCAGCTCGTCGAGTTGCGCCAGGTCGTCTTCCGAGCGCCGGGTGGCGGCCAGCTGGGCGGCCCCGACCTCGATCATCCGCCGTGCCTCGATCAGCTTCTCGGAGACCGCGCCGCCCGTCCGGGGCCCGGCGGCCGCGGCGCGGATCATCGGCTCCAGCGCGGTCCACTGGTCGGGCGTGTTGACGTAGGTGCCCCGGCCGCGGTGGATGCGGACGATGTTCTGCGCCCGCAGAACCTTGATCGCCTCGCGGAGCGTGAGCCGGCTGGCCTCGTGCTGCTCGGCCAGCACGGCCTCCGGGGGGAGCGCGGTGCCGGGCGGGTAGTGGCCGTCGATGATCGCGGACAGCAGTCGCTCGGCGATGTCGTCGGACAGCGGCATTGCTGTCGGCCTCCTTGCCGTATCGCATCAGACATCAGACATCTGATGTCTCAGCGAAGGTAGGCAGGGTTTTGGTCGTCGTCAACCCCCTGCGGCGAAAAAGACGGCCCCCGCCGGGCGGGGGCCGGAGTGCGGGGGCGGGCCGGTCAGGCGTCGGGGTCCACGCCGACCGTGAGGGTGCCCTTGTAGCCCGCCGAGGGCGAGGAGCCCAGCGCGGTGAGGGTCAGCAGGCCGGAGGCCGCCCCGCCGCCGTCGTAGATGCCGTCGGCGTCGAGGGTGGTGCGGGGGACGGTGTTGGTGGAGTACGGGGAGAGCTTCGCGACCGCCTGGGTGTCGGTCTCGGCGAAGAAGAGCTGGCCGGTGTGGATCTCGTTGCCACCGGTGAACGAGCCGTCGGAGGTGAGCGTGACGTCGGTGTGCACCTTGAGGTGGATGTGGACGCAGCGGCCTCGGTACCAGCCGGGGTAGATGCCGGTGAGCTTGGCGATCCCGTCGGTGCCGGTGAGCACGCCGCCGCGGAGGAACTTGCCGTTGTCCGGCTCCTGGTGGCCGTTGTTGCCGACGAAGCCGGAGTACTCGCCGAGCGCGTCGCAGTACCAGATCTCCGCGAGCGCCTTGTCGAGGGGCGCGCAGGTGGCGTTGTCGACGACGGTGAGGGTGAGCTGGAGCGGGATTCCGGGCTTGCCCTCCGAGACGTCGGAGCGGACGAGTGCGTGCTCGAGGTAGTAGGGGCCTTCGGTGAGCTCCTTGGTGAGGGTGCAGACGGCAGCCGCGGCGGCCTGGGGGTCGGCTTCGGCTTCGGCGCGGCCGGCGGTGGCGACGGCCGCGCCCAGTCCGACGGCCGCGGCGGCGGCGCTACCGGCGATCAGTACTCTGCGGCGCCCGATGGGGGCGAGGGAATCTGTCATGAGCACGCAAACTAGAGAGGTTTACTGTGCGGCCGCTGTGGGTTCGGCAAAGTCTCCGCGCGTCAACAGGTCTTTAACGCCAACTACTTGTGGCGTGAGTGATGCGATGGGCGTTGGGTGAAGGGTTGTTGACGGTGATGACAAGAGCGTTGACATCAATACAAGCGCTTACTAGCTTCGTTCCCGGTAGCTGCCCTCTGCTGGCACGGACCGACCACCCGCTTGGCAGCAGAGTCGAACACGTCAAAGAACACGTCAGAGCCGCACCTTTGGCGATCTCCACCGGCCCTAGCGACCAGCGTGCTTGCCGCTCTTCAGCAAGCGCTTGCCTCCCCTCCCGCGTGGAGATCTTCTCGGAATGAGAGGACTCCCCCCATGACAGAACAGCGCACCATCCTCCGCAGGCGCCAACTCACCGCCCTCGCCGCGGGTGTCGTGGCCGCGCTCACCCTCGGCACCGTCTCGGCCGTCTCCGCCCACGGCGCGCCGTCCGGCGACACGGCCAGCACAGCCACCACGGCCAGCACAGCCACCACGGCCAGCACAGCCACCACGGCCAGCACAGCCACCACGGCCAGCACAGCCACCACGGCCATCACGGCCGAGAACTCGCCGATCGGCTTCGGCGCGGGCACCACCGGCGGCGGCAACGCCTCCGCCACCACCGTCACCACCCTGGCCGCCTTCAAGAGCGCCGTCGCGAGCGACAGCGCGAAGGTCGTCAAGGTGTCCGGCCTCATCTCGCTGTCCGGGCAGGTGGACATCGGGTCCAACACCACCGTGCTGGGCGTGGGCTCGTCGTCCGGGTTCACCGGCGGTGGGCTGCGGCTGAAGGGGAAGACCAACGTCGTCATCCGCAATCTGAACATCAGCAAGCCGGTCGCCCCCGCTGACGGGATCACCGTCCAGAAGTCCACGAAGGTGTGGATCGACCACAACACCTTCTCGGCCGACCGGGACCACGACAAGGACTACTACGACGGCCTGTTGGACATCAACCACGCGTCCGACAACGTCACGGTGTCCTGGAACAAGTTCGCCGACCACTTCAAGGGCAGCCTGGTCGGGCACAGCGACAACAACGCCAGTGAGGACACCGGTCACCTGAAGGTGACCTACAGCCACAACTGGTTCTCCAACGTGTACTCGCGGATCCCGAGCCTGCGGTTCGGCACCGGGCACTTCTACGACAACTACGTACAGGGCGCGGAAACCGCCGTGCACTCCAGGATGGGCGCGCAGATGCTCGTGGAGAACAACGTGTTCCGCGACACCAAGGTGGCGGTGACCACCAACCGCGACAGCGACGTGGACGGATACGCGGTGCTTCGCGGCAACGACCTGGGTGGCGCCGCCACCGAGATCTCCCAGGCCGGCAGCTTCACCAACCCGCCGTACTCGTACACCGCCGAGCCCGCGTCGTCGGTCGTCTCGACGGTGACCGGGCAGGCCGGGGCGGGCAAGATCTGAGCACCACCCCGTACCTCCGCACCTCGCACCCGTACCGCCCCGCCGGAGCCGACTCCGGCGGGGCGGTACTCCCCGTAACCCTCCCGGGAGAGGACCCCACATGAGACGGGCCACACGGCTGGCAATCGCACTGACGGCGGCGCTCACCGCGGCGGCGGCAGCGCTGGGCGGCGGCACATCGGCCGCGGCGTTGGACACCCCCTCCGCCGCCGCGAACGTCCCTACCGCCGCGCCCGACAGCGGCTCGTTCAATGTGCTCAGCTACAACGTGGCCGGGCTGCCCGAGGGGTTGTCCTCCGGCCACCCCGAGAAGAACACCCCGCTCATCTCGCCCCGCCTGGGCCCGTACGACCTCGTCAACGTCCAGGAGGACTTCAACTACCACGCCGCGCTGTACGCCGCCGACGACCACGCGTACCGCACCCCGACCAGCGGCGGAGTGCCCTTCGGCGACGGCCTCAACACCCTCTCCGACCTGCCGTACGACGACTTTGAGCGGGTGAAGTGGGCCACCTGCAACGGCACCGACTGCCTCACCCCCAAGGGCTTCACCCTCGCCCGCGCCCGCCTGGCCGAAGGCGTGTACGTCGACCTGTACAACGTCCACACCAACGCGGGCACGACCGCCGCCGACCTCGCCGCCCGCCGCGCCAACATCACCCAGCTCTCCGACTTCATCGCCGCCAACTCCGCCGGCAACGCGGTCATCGTGATGGGCGACACCAACACCCGCTACACCCGCGCCGAGGACAACATCCGCGACCTCACCGGCCGCAACGGCCTCACCGACGCCTGGGTCCAGCTCATCCGCGGCGGCTCCGCCCCGCCCGCCGGCTCCGACGCCCTGGTCTGCGACCCCGACCATGTCACCAACACCTGCGAGGTCGTCGACAAGGTCCTCTACCGCGCCGGCCCGCTGCTCACCCTCACCGCCACCCGCTACAACAACGAACACCCGGACTTCCTCGACGCCGCCGGCGAACCGCTGTCCGACCACTACCCGCACACCGTCGACTTCTCCTGGAAGCTCCCGCAGGGCCTGCGCGCCAGCGACCAGTTCGGCGGCCCCGGCGGCACGGCCTTCAACGACGCCGACGACCTCCCCGCCACCCTCGCTCTTCCCCGTACCCTCACCCTGCGCGGCGCCTCCCGCCTCGACGCGGTGTCCCTGACCCTCGACGGCGGCACCACCCTCACCCACGGCGGCCCCGGCGGCACCCCCGCCTCGCTCACCCTCGCCCCCGCCGAACACCTCACCTCGGTCACACTCACGCAGGGCACCAAGGACGGCCGCACCCGCCTCTTCTCCGCCGCCTTCACGACGGACTCGGGACGGCGGCTCGCCGCCGGAACGCCGACCACCGACGCCGTGACGTACACCGCGCCCGCCGGGTGGCAGATCACCGGCTTCACGGGGCGTGCGGGCGATGAGATGGACAAGTTGGGAGTCGTGTACGCGCGGAAGTAGGGGTTCACCTGCTGTTACCCGGTCCAAGTAAGCTACGGCCCCATGCGTGATCTTGCGGCCGGGTTCGGCTATCTGATGAAGGGGCAGCGCTGGGTCGCCCGGCACGGACGGTGGTGGTGGTTCGGGATGATTCCCGCCCTCATCACCCTCGTCGGGTACGCGGCGGCGCTCGTCGCGCTCTTCTTCTGGACCGACGACATCATCGATTGGTCCACCCCCTTCGCCGATGGCTGGCCCTCGCCATGGCTCGACGTCTTCCGGGGCGCGCTCGCCGTCCTCTTCGTCGGCGTGTCCCTCTTCCTCGCCATCCTCACCTTCACCGCGGTCACGCTGCTCGTCGGCCAGCCCTTCTACGAATCCCTCTCCGAACAGGTCGACCTGTCCGAGTCCGGCACCGCGCCCGAGTCCGGCCTGCCGCTGTGGCGCGAGCTGTGGATCGGCCTGCGCGAGGCGATCGCGCTGGTGTTCCGGGTAGCGCTGTGGGGCGTGCTGTTCTTCGCGCTGGGCTTCGTACCGGTGATCGGCCAGACCGTGATCCCGGTGCTCGCCTTCTGCGTCACGGGCTTCTTCCTCACCGAAGAGCTCGCGTCCATCGCGCTGCTGCGGCGCGGGGTGCTCCTCAAGGAGCGGCGTCGGCTGCTGAAGGGCCGCCGGATGTTCACCCTCGGCTTCGGCGTCCCGCTGGCGCTGGCCTTCCTGCTGCCGCTGGTCGCGGTCTTCCTGATGCCGGGGGCGGTGGCGGGGGCGACGCTGTTCGTACGGGATCTGATGGGGGAGGAGGCGCGGGCGGATGACGGTGACGATGAGGACCGGGACGACGACCGTACACAGCCGGGCTGCCCTGCGGCGCCTTACCGCTCCTAAGGACTGAGCGGTAGTGAGTCCTGTTGCCAGGGCTGATGCTCAGCCGAACACCCCGAAGCTCGAACGACGAGGCTGAGACAAGAGGCTCATTGGCGAGGAGCGGCCTTGACCAGGGACCGTCTTGGCTGGTCGGCTTGGAGGTTGAGGAGTCGGACTCGGAGGTTGCTTTCGTGCCCAGGCCGGTTGTGGGTGCGCTGTTGTGGGTCAACGGCGGTGGAGCGGGCACGAGGGGTTCTGGCAGCCCCGAGGAGGCGCGGGCATGAGGCTGCGGCGGGGCATCGCGATTGCCGGCGTGGCCGGTGGTGTTGCGGTGACGACGATGCTCGTGGGGCTTGTAACCAACGCGGTGTCGGATCAGTCCCGGTGGCCCGGCTGGCTGGGGTGGTTTCAGGAACATGCGTGGTTCTCGTTCGTCCTGCTGGGTGTAGTGATGGCTGTCGGGAGTGCGCTGCTGGCGGCACTGTCCGAGAACCAGGCACCAACACCGTCTGCTGACCCGCCACGTCGACCGGAGGGCGGGGCGGAGCCACCAGGGGCCGCGTTGGTGTTGCGGTCGCTGCCGCGTGACACTGCGGCGTTTACGGATCGGACCGCCGAGCTGGATTCGCTGATGCGTTCGGTGCAGGCGTGGCAGGAAAGCGGTGAGGCGCTTCCTGTCCATGTGGTCGACGGCATGCCAGGGGTGGGGAAGACCACCTTCGCGGTACATGCTGGGCATGTGCTCTCGGAGTGGTTTCCGGACGGGCAGCTCTTCGTGAACCTGAACGGGTACACGCCAGGGCAGAGCCCGGTGCAGGCGACCGAGGCGCTGGCCTCCCTGCTGGCGGCCACCGGAGTGCCGACACAGCAGATACCCACGGGCGATGACGTGGGGGCGGTGATCGAAGCGCGGGCCGCCATGTGGCGGGGTCGGCTGGCTGACAAGAAGGCGTTGCTCATCCTCGACAACGCGGCAAGTTATCGCCAGTTGGAGCCTCTGCTCCCTGGCGGGGGCGGGTGTCTGGTGCTGGTGACCAGCCGGAAGCGGCTGGCGGCGAACGAGGAAGTGGTGCTGCCGGTCGAGGCGCTGCCGCCGCATCATGCGGTCGGCCTGTTTGTACGGCTCTGTGGGCGGCCGGCTGACTCGCTCGACAGGACCGTGGTCGGGGCGCTGGTGCGGATGTGTGGATTCCTGCCGCTGGGGGTGTCGCTGCTCGCGGCCAAGCTGCGGCATCATCCGTCCTGGAGCGCTGAGGACCTTCGGGAGCGGTTGGTGGCGGCGCGGGATCGCCTCGGGGAGCTGCGCGCCGGGGAGCGCGCGGTGACCGCGACGTTCGATCTGTCGTACCGGGATCTTCCACAGGAGCGGCAGCGCTTCTTCCAGAGCCTTGGTCGCTATCCCGGCACGGATCTCGATGCGTATGTCGGGGCCGCTCTCGGCTCGGTTTCGGTAGCGGAGGCGCGACGCCATCTCGACGCGCTCTACGACGATCACCTGATCGATGAGCACCCAGGTGGCCGATATCAGCTGCACGACCTCTTACGCGACTACGCCCACGGTCTCGCGACTGGGGAGAGAGTCAGTATGGATGACGTCCAGAGCATCACGCGGATCTGCACCTACTACCTGGCCGCCCTCTCGGGTGCGAACAGGCACATTGTTCGCACCGGAGCGGTCGCGCACCCTGCCCCCGACGACGCTCTGAGGGCTGAGACGCCGCCTACGGAGTCGCGTGCCGCTGCCCTGGAGTGGTTGGCGCATGAGCGGCCCAACATCTTGGCGTGTATCCGTCGGGCCAACAGCCTCGACCTGCACGGATTGGTGATTCGCCTGGCTGCGGCCATGGCTCCCTATCTGCGTCAGGCCGGGCCCTGGGACCAGGCAGTGGGGTTGCATCGGACCGCCGCCGACGCAGCCCGGCGGACGGGCGACCGGCAGGCCCTGGCCGGCGCGCTCGCCGAGCTGGGCGTTGTGCGGCGTTTCATGGCCGACTACCCCGAGGCGACCGAGAGCCTTAACGGGGCTGTGACGGAGTACGAGGCGGTCGGCGACCGGCAGGGCAAGGCCGCCGCTCTGAACCAGGCGGGCATCGTCTGGTACCTGACTGCCGACACCGAGGCGGCGGCTCGAGCCCAGACCGAGGCCCTCGCCCTCTATCGCGCAGTCGGAGACCGATTGGGACAGGCCAATGCGCTCGCGGACCTCGGCATGGTGCGTCGGCAGACGAGCCAGTTCGATGCCTCCGCGGACGCGCAGACGGAAGCCCTGTCGATCTACCGCGAGCTGAACGATCGATACGGTGAGGCGAACTCACTGCGCGATCTGGGCGTCGTGCACTGTCTCATGGGTGAGTACGAGCTGGCCTCACGGCGACATCGCGAGGCGTTCGACATTTACCGGGAGCTCGACGACCGAGTCCACCAGGCATACGCTCTCAATGAACTCGGCCTGGTGCGGCGGCTGACTGGTGATCTCGACGGAGCGCGGGAAGACCACGCTCAGGCGCTGGAGCACTACACCGAACTCGGCGACCGCTTCGGCCGAGCCAACAGCATCCGTCACCTCGGGGTGCTGGAGCGCGTATCCGGTAGCCATGCGGAGGCGGTCCGGCTGCTGGAAGAAGCCCTCAGCGCCTACCGCGATCTTGGCAGCCGCGGTGGCGAAGCCGCCGCGCTCAGCGAGCTGGGTGTGTTGCGCGGCCTGGTCCGAGACCGGGATGGCGCGGTTGAAGCGTTCCAGCGCAGCCTGGAAATCCTGCGTGACCTGGGTGACCGATGCGGTGAGGCCGAGGTCCGCAACCACTGGGGAGCACTGCTGCGTGCTCACGATGATCCATCAGCCGGACGAGGCCACTTCGAGCAGGCGCTGAGCCTGGCCCGGGACATCCGCTGTCTGTTGGAGGAAGCCCGGGCATTGGAAGGCATTGGCCGCTGCGACTGGGCGGTCGCAGGGCACGCTCAGGCTGAGCCGTCGTTGCGGGAAGCCTGCACTGTGTACCGGCGGTTGGGCGTGACGGCCGAAGCCGATGAGATTGAGCAACTGTTGGCGTCCCAAGCGCGGTGAGTCAGCCATGTGACCGGTTTCCGTATGCCACGGTGAGTGGTGGTGCTGCTACGTTGAGCCGACTTGCCATTTCAACCGCCATCGCACCGTGCCAGCACCCGGTACACCTCACCACGAGGAGCGTTGAATGCCGTCTCCCACGTCCGTTCCCGCACCGCACGGCACAGCATCCTTCGCCCCGGAGGTCGCCCAGGGCAATCCGGTCCTGGACCGCGTCGCGGTCCGCGTACGGCAGCGGCTGGAAACCGAGCAAGCCGCGACCAACCGCACGGGCGACGGCACCCATGCGGCTTCGCTCATCTGGCCCTGGCCCCTGTGAGCATCCCCGCTTGATGACAAGGTCCGAAGACTTCGCCCCACTGCGCACATTCATCTTCAAGGTCGCCAATCGGTGCAATATCGATTGCGACTACTGTTATGTCTTCAATTCGAAGGACCAGACGTCACGGCACCTGCCCGCCCGGATGAGCCTGGACGTGGCCCGGGCCGCGGCCCAGCGGATCGGCGAGCACGCCACGACCCACGGCCTGCGGGACGTTGATGTCGTCCTGCACGGCGGCGAGCCGCTGCTCGCCGGTCCGCAGCACATGGCAGACCTGCTGAGCACCGTGCGGGACGGCATTCCGGCGGAGACGACGGTCCGCTTCGAGCTTCAGACCAACGGCACGCTGCTGACCGAGGCATGGCTGGACCTCTTCGAGCGATACGAGGTCGCCGTGGGTGTCAGTCTCGACGGGCCGCCGGCCGCGAATGACCGGCACCGGTTGACCCATAGCGCGCGGTCGAGCTCCGCCTCAGCTGTGCGAGGCATCGAGTTACTGCGCTCCCGGCCGCGCCTGTTCGCCGGCCTGCTCGCCGTCGTCGACCTGGCCAATGATCCGGTCGAGGTCCACGACTACCTGGCGTCGTTCGAGCCGCCGGTGATCGACTTCAACCTGCCGCACGGAACGCACGACGACCCACCGCACCGCGACGACCCGAGCGTCCCCGAGTACGGGCGGTGGATGAGCCGCGTCTACGACGCCTGGCTTGCCCGGCCCGAGTACCAGCACACCATCCGGATGCTGGAGGACATCGTGGCACTCAGCTCCGGTGTACGAGGTTCCGTCGAAACCCTCGGCCTGGCCCCGCCCACCAGCGTCGTCATCGAATCCAACGGCACGGTTGAAGGCGTGGACACTCTTCGCTCTGTCGCAGAGGGCGCCTCGTGGCTGGGACTCGACCTCGTCAGCCAATCCTTCGACGAGGTCATGCATCATCCGAAGCTCCTGCACCGACACACCGGCAGGGCAGCGCTCGCTGAGCAGTGTCAGAAGTGCCCGCTGGTGGAGGTGTGCGGCGGCGGCTACCTCCCCCATCGCTTCAGCACCGACCGCGGCTACCGGAATCCCTCCGTGTACTGCGCAGACCTGCAACACCTCATCCGGCACGTCCAGGGCTCCTTGAGTCGTCACGGCTGGAGTGCGCACGCACCAGCCGCTCCGTCCCCTTAGCCAAAGCAAGCAAGCGAGCGAAGCGATCATGTACGACAGGAGATACCGATGAGCGTGACGATCCGCCCCGCCGACAAGGGGGACATCCTGGCTCTGGCCGAGCTGATCGAGGAGATCGAGCGCTTCTACGGCTCGACGCAGTTCCAGCCGCTCGCGGAGCGCCAGTCCCAGGTGGAGCAGGCGCTCTTCGGTTCACCGCCCATGGCCTCCGCCCTCCTCGTCGAAGACGAGACCGGCAGCCTCGTCGGTCTCGCCGCCTACTCATTTCTCTGGCCGGCCGCAGGCTCCTCCCACTCGCTCTTCCTCAAGGAGCTCTACGTCCGCGACACGCTGCGCAGGCAAGGCGTCGGGGCACAGCTCATGAAAGAACTCCAGGCCCTCGCCGCCGCACGTCCCGGATGCAGCCGTGTCGAGTGGATGACGGACCGCGACAACCCGGGAGCACGCGCCTTTTACAAGTCTCTCGGCTTTGCCGAATTCGACGGGAAGATCATCTACCGGATTGACACCAGCACGACGTAAGGATCATGTGTGACGGCCAAAGAAGTGCGCTGCGAACGCTGCGACACAGCATCGGGCTGGGGTGTCCTGCTGGAGTACTAGGGGCTGAAGCGAACCGTCACGTTCGCCCAGCCGTCCGGACTCGCGTAGTGCCAGGTGCCGGTTTCGTCGGCTGAGAGCATTGCTTCGGAGTACAGGGCTGCGACGAGGAGTTTCCAGGGCTTGTCTCGCTCGGCGGTTTCCTCGTGGGCCAGGTCCCGTAGCGATGCGTCGGCCGCTTTGAAGATGGCGGTGCGGATATCCATATACCGCGTGCGGTCGGCTTTTCCTGTGGTGACGCCGGATGTGCTGATGAACGTCCATTCGGCGTGCCAGGGGCCATCTGCCATGGGGCTCACTCCGGCGAAGTGCTCTGCGTCATGATTTGTGGTGAGTATGGGACATCGACACGCCGACGCCACGGCGAGTGGAAGTAACAAAAACAACACAAAAAGCGAAAATGTGCGGGACCCGCCCAGCCAACGATGAGGTGAG